>JACQGT010000649.1 GCA_016199425.1 Chloroflexota bacterium | reverse complement strand
ACTTTCGTGAGGGTTTTCGGCATGAGCCAGGATGATCTGGACACCTTCGTCTTTGGCAATCTGAATAGCGGGGACGAAAGAACTTCCCGTCCATCTCCGTCCGTTTTTCGTGAATGGCCGCCCACCGGGGGCCTCGGTGGTGGGGAAAGACGCAACAATGCGGGACGCCCAGACCAGCCTTGCTTGAGCCGGATGTCACGGATATTTAGGACGAGAGAGGGTGGTTCCTGCACAGAATCGGAGAAGCTCGATGGGCAACACAATCCGACGCCTGCTTGCCGGTGCGCTTTTCACATCAATTTGCCTCGGTCTACTTGCTGTCTCCTGGCCGCACCCGACCCAGACCGTCCACGCCGTGCCAGATCAGTCTCTGTCCCCGGTTGCTGCAGCAGGAGCCCAAAGTACCGCGCCGGCCACACCGACGGTCGCGTCTACACCTCTCCCCACATCGCCTGCCCGCGCGACCCCAACTTCTGCTCCACCAGCCAGCAGCCCCAACGGCTTGTCAATTCAGGACCGTCCTGCTCTCGCCTGCACAGCCAGCGATTTGGATGCCTATTTGGGTGGCAAGGGATCCCCTATGAACGGCGCGGGATCCAGTTTTGTGCAGCGAGGAAGCCAGTCCAACGTCGATCCACGTTTTATGATCGCCATCGCCGGCGCGGAGACATCCTTTGGCAAGAACCTGTGCAGCGACTACAATGCCTTCAACTGGTTTTACAGCGGCTGGTGTACGTCTCCTTTCTCGTCCTGGGATAATGCAATCGATGTCACCACATCTGGTGTGGGAAGATACTACCTGCAGGCTGGGCAAAATACCATCTACTCGTTCACATTTGACTGCGGCAGCCACTGTTATTGTCCCAATTGCACCAACTGGTACAACAACGTGCGCACCTTTTACGCCGAACAGGGCGGCAATCCAGATACAAATAATCTGACCTTCAGCGCCTGCGGCGATGCGCCGCCGCCCCAGCCCACCGCCACCCCGACCCCTACACCCCCCTCCGCAGATGTCACCATCCTCGAAGCCTGGCCCCAGAGGGCTACCGTCTCCCGCGGCCAAAACTTCCACCCCCGGGTCGTCGTGCAGACCAGCGGTTTCAGCCTGAACTGTGCTGAGAATTTCCTGGAAAACCGGGACGGCAACCTCTACGGCGCGCATACCATCCAGGGCTGCGTGGACCAGGGCGGCAACCGCTACGAGTTCGCCTTTGGCGACCCTCCCATGACCGCCCCGGACAGCAGCGGAACCTATCACTCCCAGTGGCAGGTCTGGCGCTGGCCCAACCACATCGGTCCTGTCATCGATCTCTGGTTTGTCGTCGAATCCTCGCCGCCGCCCGCCAACTGCGATCCCCACCCGGATCGGGCCGTCCTCTATGCGCAGACAAATTTCGGCGGCGCCTGCGTCTCCCTGGGGGCGGGCGACTATCCCAACCCCGGCCATCTCAACCCGGTGGGCAACGACAACACCCGCTCCTTGCGTGTCGGGCAGAACGTGCGTTTGACCCTTTACGAAAACGACAACTACGAGGGCCGGCGCTCGGTCTACGACGCGTCGGAGGTTCCCGACCTGCGCGACCACGAGATTGGCTACGACACCTCCGCGGCCCGGGTAGAGCAGAAACCACCTACGGCCACGCTGACGCCGACCGCTCCGCCTACAGCAACCCCGACCCCTACACCCACCCCCACGCCAACACCCCAGGCGGCTGCCTGTCCACAGCTCATCTCGGGCTGGAAAGGCGAGTATTGGAGCAACGAGAGTTTCTCCGGAGCGCCTGTACTGTGCCGGGACGACGCCGCCATCGACTTCGACTGGACCGACTATTCGCCAGACCCTCGCGTGCCAGCCGATCATTTCAGCGCCCGCTGGACGAGGACGATCTCTTTCCCGGCGGGGACCTATCAATTCGATGTCTTCCACGATGACGGCGCGCGTCTGTATGTGGACGGCGCGCTCGTGCTGGAGAACTGGTGCGCCGACTGCCGGGTGTGGGATTCGGTGCGCAGCGCCCTCTCCGCGGGCAACCACACCATCCGCCTGGAAGTGCGCGAGAAGACCGGCTGGGCCGCGGCCCGCTTGAACTGGCAAGCGGTTGTCACGCCGGCGTCGTTCAACTTGCATCTACCGGCGCTTGTCCGGGCCAACGCGCCGGCGGACGCCCCCATTGTCAACGGCGACTTCGAGCAGGGCGCAGGCGTTGGCTGGGCCGAGTACTCGCTCCACGGCTGGCCGATTCTCATCCACGCGGACAGTTTTCCCGTTACCCCGTATAGTGGGAACTGGGCAGCCTGGCTGGGCGGTGAGTTCGATGAAATCGCGTTCATCGAGCAGAGTGTGACCGTACCAGCCGATTCATCCATCCTGCGTTTCGCCTATTGGATTGCCAGCGAAGACCAGTGCGGATTTGACTTTGGCGGAGTGGTACTCAATGGCGCAGATGTGGCCGATGTTTTTGACCTGTGCGGTCCACAGGCGATGGCAAGTTGGGGATGGCGTTCTGTCAACCTGGGCGCATATGCCGGACAGCGGGTATCCTTGCAGATTCGCGCCGAGACGGACAGCACTCTCAACAGCAACCTTTTCATCGATGACGTACACTGGGCGTCTGATGCGGTGGGGCCGGCCCAAGCCGGTGTGCATTACCAGAATGGACCTACCCCTGCGTCTGCGCAGAGTTCCATCCGTGGACGTGAGACCCCAAAAAGGGAGGCAGTTCAGCTACGCGCCCATCCGCAACCCGCGGGCGATCTGCTCCAAAAACGCCTCTGGAGCAGCCATTCCCGCCCGGATTGAAATTCCCCGCCCGAGCATAGACTCCGCTGCAAAAAGCCAAGAAGCACACCGCGGAGTCGCGGAGAGCGTGGAGGCACGCGGAGGTTTTCTCCTGAATTTCTCCGCGCACTCCGCGTCTCCGCGGTGAAATCCTCCTTTTTGCAGTAGACTCGAGAATGATTTTCAACACTCCCCTGCTTCTGTGTACAATAAAACTCTCAAGCCGTTGCGCCCAATCCCCAATCTCTAATCGCCAGTCGCCAATCGCCAATCCCTATGCACATCACCAGCCCCGCCAACCCCCGCATCAAAAACGTCGTGCGCCTTTCGACCAACCGCCGCCAGCGGGAGCAGGCGCGGCAGACTGTCGTGGAGGGCAGCCGGGAAGTGCGCCGCTGCCTGGACGCCGGCGTCATCCCCGCCGAAGTCTACCTTTGCCCCGAACTCATCGCGCCCACCGACGCAGACCTCGCCGCCCGTCTCTCGCAACTCCTAACTCCTAACTCACAACTCCTGTCCGTCTCCCCCGAAGTCTTTGCCAAAATCGCCGTCCGGGGCGACAGCGGCGGTATCGTTCTCATCATCCCCTACACCCAGACCCGCCTGGACGATCTGCCCCTCTCGGCCAACCCCTTTCTGGTGGTGGTGGAGGGCGCGGAGAAACCGGGCAATGTGGGGGCCATCCTGCGCACGGCGGACGCGGCCGGGGTGGACGGGCTGATCCTCTGCGCCGGCGGCACGGATCTGCACAACCCCAACGTCATCCGGGCCAGCCTGGGCACGCGCTTCACCGTTCCCGTGGCCGAAGCGCCCACCGCGGAGGTCATCGCCTGGCTGCGGGCGCGGGGCATTGCCGCCATCGCGGCCACACCGGACGCGACGGCTGTCTACACGTCAACAGACCTGACCGGCCCCGTGGCGATTGTCACCGGCAGCGAGGCCGACGGACTGAGCGCCGAGTGGCTGGCCGCGGCGGATGCGACGGTCACGATTCCCATGCACGGCGTGGCCGACAGCCTGAACCTGGCGACATCCACGGCGCTGCTGCTCTACGAAGTGGTACGACAGCGGGGAAGTCGGGATGAAGGGATGAAGGGATGAAGGGAGTGCTGCCACCTGCCACCTGCCACTCACCTGGAACTCGCCCGCTCTCCCCGTCGTTCTCCCCACATGAAAACTTCCCTCCTCTCCCGTCGTCGTTTTCTGCAACTGGCCGGCGGTCTGGCCCTTTCGGGCGCGGCCGGTTATGGCTACGCCCGTCTGCTGGAACCCAACTGGGTGGAGGTGGTGGAGCAGTCTCTCTCCATCCCGAATCTGCCAGAACACTTGAACGGGCGGCGCATCGCCCAACTTTCCGACATCCATCTGGGCCAATACACCGGGCCGGAGAAGTTGCTCTCCGCGGTGGATCGGGTCAACCGCCTGACCCCGGACCTGGTTTTTCTGACCGGCGACTACGTGACCCGCACCGCCCACCAGTCCGAAGCGCTGGTGGAGCCTCTGCGCGGTCTGGACGCGCCCGCCTATGCCATCCTGGGCAACCACGACCTGTGGACCGATCGGACTACTGTCTCCAATTTCCTGGCCGAGACGCGCGTGCGTCTGCTCGTCAACCGGGGCGAGGAAGCGTTACCGGGGCTGTTCGTGGCCGGTGTAGACGACATCTGGAGCGGGCGGCCCGACATCCGCGCCGCCCTGGATGGCGCGCCTCCGGGGGCTGTCTCGCTGCTGTTGGCTCACGAGCCAGATTTCTTCGACCGGGTGGTGCGGGCCGACGTGCCGGTGGCGGTCCAGTTCAGCGGCCACAGCCACGGCGGGCAGGTGCGCATCCCTTCCGCCACACCGGACGGCGCGGGGCTGTGGACCCGGGCGCCCGTTCTGCCCCGCTACGGCGAGCGCTACCCCATCGGCCTCTACCGGGTGGGGGCGCGCCAGGTCTACACCAACCGGGGGCTGGGCGTCTGGCCCCTGCCTTTCCGCTTCAACTGCCGCCCGGAGATTACGCTGTTTACGCTTCACGCTGACGAGGGAATGGAGTGAGCAGTTATCAGTGGGCGTGTGCTCAGCATTGACTGATTACTGTTGACTGATAACTGTTCCCCGCCGCCTGGAAGCCGCCCTACTGCGCTTCGTCTGTCAAGCTGTTAGACTGTTACGATGGCAGACAGGACAGGGCAAGTTTGGCGCATTTGTTTGACGTACCTATCGTCCTGTGCTACACTGCAAATGGTCGCTTCCGCCCGTCAATGGGGAAGCGGACAAACACTGGAATAGGGGCATCTGCTGCGTCTATTCACCTCCTGAGCAACCGAGTAATCACATGGATTCCAAACGATTTCGCAATGGGCTGATCTACTTCCTGCTGATTGTTGCCCTGGGCGCATTTTTCTACACTGTCTTCGGCAACCGCAACAGCACAGTATTCGAAACGGTCTCTATTGCCGAAGTGGCCGATCTGGTACGCAACGGCCAGGTTTCACAAATCCAGGTTCACAACGATGACATTATCGTCACAGAAAAGTCACAACGACAACTCCGTTCCCGCAAGGAGACGGGCGTCAGTTTTGTGGAGATGCTCCACAACCTGAACGTGACCAATGAACAGATCGGCGCACTTAATCTCGTGGTAGAGGAGCCGAGTGGCTGGGAAGTCTACAGCGGTGTCCTGCTTGGCCTGCTCCCCATCCTGCTGATTGCCGTCTTTTTCGTCTTTATATTGCGTCAGGCCCAGGGCGCGGGCAACCAGGCCTTCAGCTTTGGCAAGAGCCGGGCGCGTATGTTCACCGGCGACAAGCCCACCGTCACCTTTGCCGATGTGGCGGGCAGCGACGAAGCCAAGCAGGAGTTGGAAGAGGTTGTCGAATTCCTCAAAGAACCCCAGAAATTCGCCACCCTGGGCGCGCGCATCCCCAAAGGTGTGCTGCTGGTGGGGCCGCCCGGCACAGGCAAAACGTTGATGGCGAAGGCGGTCTCTGGCGAGGCGGGTGTGCCTTTTTTCAGCATCTCCGGCTCGGAATTTGTGGAGATGTTTGTGGGTGTGGGGGCCAGCCGGGTGCGTGACCTCTTCGAGCAGGCCAAGAAAAACTCACCCTGCATTATCTTTATCGACGAAATCGACGCAGTGGGACGCAACCGCGGCTCGGGCCTGGGCGGTTCCAACGACGAGCGGGAGCAGACTCTCAACCAGATCCTGGTGGAGCTCGACGGATTCGACAAGAACACCGGCATCGTGGTGCTTGCCGCCACCAACCGGCCCGACATCCTGGACGCGGCCCTGCTT
>JACQGT010000639.1 GCA_016199425.1 Chloroflexota bacterium | reverse complement strand
CTTTTATTTCCCAAATCGTTAGGATAGGAAAAATTCGAGTATAAGGTTGGCGGATTGTAACCGTTCAGGTGGGAGAGCACCGGTCGAGTAGGCTTTGCTGTATCAAGACCACGCGGATTGTCGCTTGCTTGATTTCGATATGCCTACGGCTACTCAATCTGCGCTCGCTAGAGAGGTACCGAATGTCACACAATGTCAGCGTAGTCATCGAGAAAGACGAGTTTGGCTACTACGCGTACGCACCGGAACTGGAAGGTTGCCAGAGTCAGGGCGATACGCTCGAAGAAGTGACAGCAAACATCGAAGAGGCAATCGCCCTCTATCTCGACGTACTGGCTTCGGATGATCCGCATCCATCCGCCCAATCCGTCTGATCCGCGTTCCATTCTGAATCCGTGAAAATCCTTTGCATCCGTTCCAATCCGTGTCCTTTCTTTGAGATGTTTCGATGACCAAACGACTCTCCGACTGCCGGGTGACTGTTGTCGGCTTGGGGTTGATGGGGGCCAGCCTGTGTATGGACCTGACCCAGGGCAAGCTCTGCCGGGAGGTGCGGGGCGTGGCCCGCCGGGCCGAGACAGCCCTTTCCGCCTTCTTCGAGAATGCGGTGGACCAGGCCACCACCGACCTCCACACAGGCGTGGCCGGCGCGGATATTGTCATTCTGGCCACGCCCGTGCGTACGATTGTGGATATGCTGGCCGAAGTTGGCCCTCTGCTCTGGCCGGGTACGCTTGTGATGGATATGGGCAGCACAAAAGGCGACATCTGCGCCGCGATGGAGCGGTTGCCCCATCACATCCAGCCCATCGGCGGCCACCCAATGACCGGCAAGGAGACCGCTGGCTACGAAGCCGCCGAGACGGGCCTCTACCGGGGCGCTACGTGGGTGCTGTCGCCCCTGCCCCGCACCAGCCAGGAGAGCGTCGATCTCTCCCTGGAACTGGTGACAGCCGTCGGCGCAAGACCGGTTGTGCTGGAAGCACGCCGCCACGACCGGCTGGTGGCGGCCATCAGCCACCTGCCCTTTCTCATCGCCAGCGCCCTCGTCCACACAGTGAACCGCACCGGCGTAAACGATCCGGCGGTCTGGCGGCTGGCCGCAGGGGGCTTTCGCGACACCAGCCGGGTGGCGGCCAGCGATACCCGGATGTTTATGGATATTCTGATGACCAACCGGGAGGCTGTCCTGGCCCAGTTGGACACGCTGGACAGCCAACTGCACGAACTGCGCGCCCTGCTGACCGATGGCAACGAAGCAGCCCTGCGCGCCAAACTGGCCCACTCCCAGAAATTGCGGGCGGGGTGGAAAAAATGAAGCGATTGGCGACTGGCGAGCAGGAGTGGTGTCCTCTCCGAATCGCCAGTCGCCAGTCGCCAATCCCCAACACGGAAATCCTATGGCAAACCAACTCACCATCCACAGCGGCAAACCCCTTACCGGCCAGTGCCGGGTGCCCGGCGACAAATCCATCAGCCACCGGGCGGTCATCTTCGGTTCCATCGCCGAGGGGCGCACTCGCATCCGTAATTTTCTCAACGGCCACGACTGCTTTGCCACCGTCGCTGTGATGCGGGCGCTGGGCGTGCGCATCGACGAACGCTCCCCCACCGATCTGGTGGTCAACGGCGTGGGGCTGGACGGGCTGCAGGAGCCGGAGGACGTGTTGGACTGCGCCAACAGCGGCACAACCATCCGCCTGATGACCGGTTTGCTGGCCGGGCAACCCTTCGCCTCCGTCCTCACCGGCAGCGAGCAGATTCGCCGCCGCCCAATGGGCCGCATCGTCGCTCCTCTGCGCCAGATGGGGGCGCAGATTGTGGGCCGTCAGGATGGCAAACTAGCCCCCCTGGCCATTGCGCCCGCCCGCCTGAAGGCCATCGAATACGAACTACCCGTTGCCAGCGCGCAGGTGAAAAGCTGTGTGCTGCTGGCCGGTCTCTACGCCCACGGGCTGACAATCGTCCGCGAACCCGGCCCGGCCCGGGACCACACGGAGCGGATGCTGGCCGCGATGGGCGCACCCATCGAAGCTCTGGGCGGCACTGTCCACGGCGAGCGCCCCCAGCGCGCCCTGAAGCCTCTGAATCTGACCGTGCCCGGTGACATCTCCTCCGCGGCCTTTCTCCTGGCCGCGGGCGCGCTCACCCCGGACAGCCACCTGACAATTGCTGATGTGGGCATCAACCCCACCCGTATCGGCATTGTGGACGCCCTGGCTGAGATGGGTGCGGCCATCCAGTACAAAAGCCGCACCGAGCAGGGGGGCGAACCCACCGCCAATCTGGTGGTCAAGACCAGTGAATTGAAGGGGACGACATTTGGCGGCGAGTCGATTGTCACAATGATTGACGAACTGCCTACTCTGGCCGTCGTGGCCACCCAGTCTGCGGGTCGCACAATCATCCGGGACGCGGCCGAGCTGCGGGTGAAGGAGGTGGACCGTATCGACGCTACGGTGACTGAACTGAAGAAGATGGGCGCTCGTATCGTTGGCACGGAAGACGGCTTCATCATCGACGGCCCCACCCCTCTGCACGGCGCAATCGTCGACAGCCACGGCGATCACCGGTTGGCGATGGCTCTCACAGTGGCCGCTCTGATTGCCAAAGGCAGCACAACCGTCTACAATGCCCACGTCACGGCGGATAGCTTTCCGGGATTTGAAGTGACGCTGCGGGCGCTGGGGGCAGAGATCGAGGAGATTGGGTAAGATAATGGGATGATGAGATGATGGGGGAAGAGTGCATTGTCCCTCATCCCATCATCCCCGCCCATCGAAACCACAAACCCTTGAACCGATGAACATACCCAACCCAACTCCCTTCACCCTCCCCACCGACATCACCGCCAGGACGACGCTGGTCGGGCTGATCGGCTGGCCCATCGGCCATAGCGTCAGCCCGGTGATGCACAATGCGGCCTTTGCCGAATTGCGCATGAACTGGCGCTACGTGCCCCTGCCCGTGCGCCCGGATCGGGTGAAGGAGGCGGTGGCCGGGGTGCGCGCCCTGGGGCTGCGCGGGGTGAATGTGACTGTTCCCCACAAGCAGGCGGTGATGCCCTTTTTGGACCGCTGGACGCCCGCGGCCGCGGCCATCGGCGCGGTGAATACGATTCTTGTGGGCGAGGATGGCGAACTGCTGGGCGACAACACCGACGCGGCCGGCTTCGTCACCGACCTGCGCGCCAACGGTGTAGACCCGGCGGGCAAGCGGGTGCTGGTAGTCGGCGCAGGAGGATCAGGCCGGGCGATTGTTTACGGGCTGGCCGAGGTGGGCTGCGGGTCAATTACTCTCCTCAACCGCACGCTGGCAAAGGCGGAAAGTCTGCTGGCGGCCATGCGCGAACTCTTCCCGGATGTGCCGATGGCAGCCCGCCCTTTTCCCGAAGGCATCGCCGAGAGCGCCGGGGACGCGGAGCTGATCGTCAACTGCTCATCTCTGGGGATGTCGCCCAATCTGGAGGGGCTACCCTGGGACGAGGAGGTGGAGTTCCAGCCGGGGCAGACGGTCTACGATCTGGTCTACAACCCGGCCGTCACCCGGCTGCTGCAACTTGCCAGTGTGGACGGCGCGACGGTCATCGGCGGGCTGGGGATGCTCATCCACCAGGGCGCAATTGCCTTTGAACGCTGGACAGGGGAAACTGCGCCGGTGGATGTGATGCGTCGGGCGGTGAATGTGGTGTTTGATAGATGAGATGATAGGCTGTGTACAGTCCCATTTGCTTATCCGTGATTGTATAGGCGCACAAGGATGTCGATAGCTTTACGATTGCCACCACAACGAACTGAGTGGAGGTATGACACTTGCAGGGCAAGAGTCTACTTGACCTGGTTCGGACTGGTTTGTCAAGCAGAATGTTCACGCGACAAAGCATTGTCGAGACGCTACTTTTGAGGAGGATATTATGGCAGAGAATCAATGGGAATATTGTCACCTGGGCCTTGATGGGGACAAATACCACAAGCCTGATAAGCGAACAGGAAATGTTGAGGGTTGGAGTTACGATTGTCATATATACTACTACGGTCCATCAAAATCGCAATATATTCAGCTTACCCGCCTTGATACGATTGTTGACTTCACTCCTTTTCCAAGGGCAATGGCATTATTGGGATTGTATGGTTGGGAGTTAGTTTCTGTACAACACCCAGTCTATGGAGCTCACGGGGGGAGCGATGGTGATGGTACGAGTGGGTATCTAGCTTGGCATCGCAAAATTGCATACTTCAAAAGGCTTGTAGTTCCAGGTAGAGCCACTGATGAACCTAAGTTGACGCTGTGATTACCTGGAAATACACGCAATACGAACCGAGGAACAGATGACAATAACCAGACCCACAGCCCGCGTCAACTACCGGGCTGTACCCGACGAAAACGGGCGTTTCGGCCCCTACGGCGGCAAGTATGTGCCGGAGACGCTCATGCCCGCGCTGGATGAGCTGGAGGAGGCCTATCTCCAGGCGCGCAACGACAAAGAGTTCATGTCCGAATTGGGCCGGTTGCAGCGGACGTATGTGGGGCGACCCACGCCCATCAGCTACGCCCGGCGTCTGAGCGAGCATCTGGGCGGCGCGCAGATTTACCTGAAACGGGAAGACCTGGCCCACTCCGGCGCGCACAAAATCAACAACGCGCTGGGCCAGGCGTTGCTGATGAAGCGCAAAATGGGCAAGACGCGCATCGTCGCCGAGACCGGCGCGGGACAGCACGGCGTCGCCACCGCCACCGCCGCCGCGCTCCTGGGCATCGAATGTGTGGTCTATATGGGTACGGTGGATATGGCCCGCCAGCAGCCGAATGTCTTTCGTATGCGCCTGCTGGGGAGCGAAGTGCGGGAGGTGGAGAGCGGATCCAAGACCCTCAAGGATGCCATCAACGAAGCCATCCGGGATTGGGTGACGAATGTGCGCACCACCCACTATCTGCTGGGCAGCGCGCTCGGCCCCCACCCCTACCCGGCGATGGTGCGGGACTTTCAGTCGGTCATCGGCCAGGAGGCGTTCTGGCAGATGCAGGACGGGGAGATCGGCCCCGGTCGTCTGCCCGATGTAATTGTGGCCTGTGTGGGCGGCGGCAGCAACGCCATCGGTACGTTTCACCCCTTCCTGGAATACGAAGACATCCGGCTGATCGGCGTGGAGGCGGGTGGGCGGGGTATCGAAAGCGGCAAGCACGCGGCCCGCTTTGCGGATCCCGAACTGGGACGGCTGGGCGTCTTGCAGGGCACAATGAGTTACGTGATGCAGGACAGCGACGGCCAGATCGCGCTGACCCACTCCATCTCTGCCGGGCTGGACTACGCCAGCGTCGGCCCGGAGCACGCCTGGCTGCGCGATTTGCAACGGGCCGAATACACCTATTGCACCGACGAGCAGGCGTTGGCAGGCTTCAAAGCGCTCTGTCATCTGGAGGGGATCATCCCCGCGCTGGAGAGCGCCCACGCCATCGGTCACGTGCTGGAACTGGCCCCCACGCTGCCCAAAAATCAGGTAATTCTGGTCAATTTGAGCGGGCGGGGCGACAAAGATTTGGGTACAGTCATGTCCGTATTGGGGGAAGATCAATGAGCGGTGTCGAGCGGATTCAACAGGTTTTTGCAAAACTGAAGGCCAGGAAACAAGCCGCGTTTATGCCCTATCACGCCATGGGCTACCCCACCCGGCAAACATCTCTGGAAGTGGTGCAGGCTTTGGCCGAGTCGGGCGCGGACCTTTTCGAGATCGGCATTCCCCACAGCGATCCCCTGGCCGACGGGCCGACGGTTCAGGCGGCGACCGACGCGGCCATCCGCGGCGGGACGACTGTCGCCGATTGTCTGGCAATGGTGCGGGAATTGCGGGCGGCGGGGGTGACCCAACCCTTCTGCGCGATGAGCTATTACAATCCGATTCTGGCCTACGGGGAAGAACGGTTTGTGGCCGACGCGGCTGCCGCAGGCGTGGACGGGCTGATCGTGCCGGACCTGCCGCCGGGCGAGTCTCTGCGCCTGGAGCCGGCCTGCCGGGAGGCCGGGCTGGCGACGATCTATTTCCTGGCCCCCACCAGCACAGAAGATCGCATTCGTTCCGTGACGGCCCACGCCACCGGTTTCATCTATCTGGTCAGCATCACCGGTGTCACTGGGGAGCGCACCCAACTGCCGCCGGATTTGGTGGATTTTGTACAACGGGTGCGCCGTCACACCGACCTGCCTCTGGCCGTGGGATTTGGCATCGGCAATCGGGCGCAGGCGGCCCAGGTAGCCGGGATTGCCGACGGTGTGATCGTCGGTTCTGCGCTGGTGCGGGTCGCTGGTTCAGCGCAAGGCATAGCGGCTGTGCGTTCTCTGGGCGCAGAACTGGCGATGGGTGCGCACGGATAGCCACTAAAATGTCGATCGAGCTTATAATTATCTGAATTGTTATCAGTTTTGTACTTTCAATTCAGCCATTTACACATTGTTTTTCGTTTCTTATATTGTATAT
>JACQGT010000638.1 GCA_016199425.1 Chloroflexota bacterium | reverse complement strand
TAAAGGCGTCAAAACCGATTGGCTTCTTAAACAACTCAATAAACTCGGTTACACAGCCAAACTCGAACCCCTCACCGTCGTTTGAGGGTTATTTTCAGAACAGTCGGCGTGTGAGTCGGCGCGCCCGGTGTGACCGGTGTGTGCGATGGCGACGGACGACGGGAGCAGGGCACATCGCCACCTTTCCGTGTACCTACACCCCACCTTATTTTTCGTGTTTCGTGGTCTTGACATTGGGGTCAACTATAATGATAGCACAGAAGGATAGACGGAACAACGATGGCCGGTGACTCATTTCCTTCCCGACGCGCAGCGTCACCCGGACGTTCCCACGCGGGAGCGCTGGGAACGAGACCACTTTTCTCTTTCCTCCCTCCTCCGGCATTCCTCCGCGCCCTCCGCGTCTCAGCGGTGAACTCTTCGCCTCTCTCCCAAAGCCCGCTTTGAAATGCCCCGCCGGGTGATGTACACTCATCCCACGCACGCATACGCCAATCTGAGATTTTCTTGCGCCGCTATCGGGACGCGCCCCTTTTCAGGCTGAGGTCTCCCAATGCCCCGTTTTTCATCACGTATTTCGTATTGCGTATTTCGTATTCCCCTGCGTCGTCTGTTGCCCATCGCCTCAGCCCTGGGCCTGGCCTTTTCGCTGCTCTGGCTGCTGGCCGCAGTGACCCGCCCGGCCCAGGCCACACCGTCGGAAATCCCCCAACCGGCGACCAGCGCGACGATCCGCTATGTAATCGGACCCGGCGGCGATGACAGCCGGGATTGCCAAGACCGCAGTTACCCCTGCGCCACTATTCAACGCGCCATCGACGTGGCTTCCAGCGGCGACACAATCGCCGTAGCCCAAGGCAATTACACCGCTCTCAACCGCAAAGCTGGTCTGTCCCAGGTGGTCTACGTGGACAAGCCAGTGACTGTTGAGGGCAGCTATGGGTCTGGCTTTTTCGGATCGCCGAACTTCTCAACACCTTCGGTCATCAATCCGGCCAATGGGGGCCGGGGCATCGTCATCACCGGCACGGCCGCGGTAACGGTGCGTGGCTTCCGTGTAAATAACGGCAACGGTGCGGCTGCCGGGCTGAACGGCAACGGCGGCGCTCTTCTGGTGGGCGGAGGCGCAACGGTTCGCCTGGACCAGATGACGTTGACCGGCAACCGCGCGGCCCAAGGCGGTGCACTCTATGTAGGCCGGGGCCAGGTATATCTCACCAACTCGACGCTGACCAGCAACAGTGCTACAGCAGATGGCGGCGCGCTCCTCGTGGCGAGCAGTGGCGCAGTCACGCTGGACAACACACCCCTCTCCGACAATCGAGCGACAGGCAAGGGCGGCAGCATCTATGCCAGCGGTGGCACTGTCATCTTCAACGGCAGTCAAATCAGCGACAACAGCGCTGGCGGCGATGGCGGCGCGGCTTACGCCGACGGCGGTTCGCTGCATTTCGGTGTGGGCGCGCTCCTGAAGGAAAACCACACGACGACAGGCCAGGGCAGCAGCCTCTTTGTGTTGAATGCTACCGCCATCTTCACCGGGGCAACGGTAAGCAACCACCTGGGCAACGCCAACGCCATCTATGCCCAGGACAGCGATTTGCGCTTTGCAACCGGGTCCTCTCTCTTCAATAACCGGGTGTTGACGGGCAACGGCGGGGCGCTCTATGCCAGCGGCGGCAGTGTGCGTCTGGACGGCATGACCGTCATCTCGAACAGTACAGACGTGGGGGATGGCGGCGCGCTTTATGTGGTGACCGGCAGCCTCACGATTGTCAACAGCGGCCTGAGCCAGAATCTGGCGTTTGCCAATGGCGGTGCCATCGCTGTGATGACGGGCACGCTGAGCGTGACGGGCGGTGCTCTGACCCAGAACAGGGCCTCCGCCCATGGCGGCGCGCTCTACGTCGTGGGGAGCACGGCCACACTCAGCCCGGCCACACTGGATTCCAACAAGGCCGGGCTGAACGGCGGCGCAGCCTATATGCGCGACAGCGTCGTCAACATGAACGGCGGCTCGATCTCCGCGAACACAGCCATGAACGGCAGCGGCGGCGGCTTCTTCGTGGAAGGCGGCGCGATCGGTCTGGCGCAGAGCACGCGGGTAACCGATAACCAGGCCGGCCTGGCCGCCGAACTTGCGCTCAGCGCCGATGTCAGCCCGCGGGATCCCCGACCTCTGCAACCCGTCGCCTTTGACATTTCCCTGCAAAACAACGGACCCCAGCCGACCTCCAATGTGCAGGCCCGCAATGTGCTGCCCAACCAGTTGATCTACCTCTCCCACACGGCCAACGGTGGCACATTTGACCCGGCCACAGGCATCTTCAGTGTCACCGCGCTGGCTAACGGGGGCAGCGCCAAACTGACGATCAACGCCATCCCCTCGCAGGAGGGCACGTTCACCGATACAGTGGAGATTCTGCGCCAGGACCTCTACGATCCCATCACCACCAACAACGGCGACAGTGCGCGGGTGACTGTCAGCAACAGCGCCCAGCGCCAGGCGGCACAGGGCCAACGGGCCGGGGCGAGCAGTGGTAGCGGCACAACGCCGTTGGCCGGGTATGTCCTGGATAGCGTGTACGCGCTGCTCCAAAATAGCGGTTATCTGACCCCAGCGCCGGACGACCTTTCGACGCGCACGGGCGCAAGAGCCGCCGCCACTCTCTCCGCCAACGGCGGCGGGCTGGCCGTTTACAACGGCACAGTCACCCTGACAGATGTGACCCTGGACAAGAACCAGGCAGTCTTCGATGGCGGCGGTCTGTACGCCAGCGACAGCCAGGCGCTGGTGACCGGCAACAACACATTCAGCGGCAACGGCTCATCCTTTGGCAGCGGGGGTGGCATGTCCGCGATTGGCGGTACAGCAACCGTTCAGAACGGCGTCTTCCAGAGCAATCGGGCGGTCAACGGCGGCGGACTTTACGCCTCTGCCGGGTTGAGCGTGACCGTCGCGGCCAGCACCTTTAGCGAGAACAGCGCGACATCCAGCGGCGGTGGGCTGTACGTATTGGGCCAGGCCAGCCATCTGCAGGGCAACACAATCAGCAAGAACGTGGCAGGTCAGGGCGGCGGCCTTCTCGTCGGCAGCACACAGGCCGTCGTCGCCGACAATACAATCGACCAGAATCGGTCCTCCCTGGCGACGACGGTTGCCAAAGGACGGGCGGTCGGCGTAGGCGCGGGTGGCTACTTCATCGGCACGGATGATCTGAATTTTTCCGGCAACCGCGTGACCAACAACACGATCCCCTACGAAACGATTACCCGCCTGCTGGCAATTGTCGAGGATCGGGTTGTGATCGAAGGCACGGATCCACCCACAATCATCGAGCCGGGTCCTCAGTTCGAGACAAAGGCCCACATGGACAACGGCGGCGGGCTGTATATGCAGGAGGTGACCGGCACGCTGACAGCCAATATTGTCAGCGGCAATTCGGCGTCGGGAGACGGCGGCGGGTTCTATATTGTGGGCGGCAAGCTGGCGATGATCAACGATCTGATCGTGCAGAACCGCATCGGCATCTCTATCACACTGGGCAGCGCAATCCTGATCTCCGGCACGGACCTGAGCCTGATCCACACGACTATCGCCGACAACCAGCACCAGAATCTGGACGGCGATGGGCGCAATACAGCCGTATCGATCTTTGGCAAAGGCAGCAAATTGACAATGCTCAACAGCATTGTGGCGAATCACGAGGTGGGCGTGGAGGGCGATCCTGCCAACAAAGTGGACGGCACGAACAATGTCTGGTGGAATAACAGCATTCGCCATTGGGGTAAAGACCTTTTCGGCGACTTCAGCATCCATCTCTTTGGCGACCCACAATTCGTGGACCCGGCCAGCGGCGACTACCACATTAAGCGCACTTCCGCAGCCTTTGACGCTGGCGTGGCGACGGCTGCCGATTTCGGCTGGAACGGGATCGCCACGGACCTGGCAGGCGAGCCCCGGCTGCGCGCTTTTGCCGTGGACGCCGGGGCCTACGAGCAGCGCTACGCCAACGGTCTCTACCTGACTCAGCAGCCGTCCGAGCGCATTGTGGCCGATGGCCTCAGCTTCACGTATGTCATCAGCATTGCCAATCACAGCCCGGCAGCCGTTGCCGATGTCGCATTACAGGATCTCCTGCCCGGCGATCCGTCCGCCAGCCTGACAGCCTCCTCCATCGCCAGCAGCAGAGGGGTCTGCAATTTGGCCGCGCTCTCCTGTGGCCTGGGCGCGATTGGCCCGGAAGAAGTGGTCGCGGTTACGCTGCTTGTACAGGCCCGCGGCGCGCCCCCGCCCCACTCAATGCTGAAGATGGTCAATCACGTCACATTGAGCGCACCCGGTCTTGACCCCACCCAGTCCGACACGGCCAGCGACGACACGACTTTTCTGCAACTGATGTATACAGGCGGTGCGGCTGTGGCACGCGCCGGAGATGTGGTGCATACCAGCGCCTGCCGGGTCAACCTGCTCAGCGAAGTCTACGACGACGGGTTGCCCCATCCCAATGGCAAGGACTACACGACCCTGCAAGCGGCCGTCAACGCCAGCGCGCGCAAGGCCGATGTGATCCGGGTCAGCGGCTACTGCGGCGTTTCGACGGTGAACCTGCAGGTAAAGTTGACCATCCAGGGCGGCTGGAGCACCGATATGACTGTTCTGGACCCGGTCGCCTACCCCACGACGCTGGACGCGGCCAACGCAGGGCCTGTGCTGCGGATCACCGAACAGACCGCGCCCACAGTGGAGAATTTGGAACTGATCAACGGCAGTGCGCCCTCTGGCGGTTGTGTCTATATCAAACAGTCCAGTGTGACCCTGCGCAACATTCAGATGCGCAACTGTTCGGCCATCGGCAAAGGCGGCGGACTCTTTGTAGACAGGTTCAGCAAGCCGGTGCTGCTGGACAGTCTGATCGAAAACAGCAGCGCCAATGCCGCAGGTGCGGGCATTTACATCAAAGAGAGCGGCGCGGAAATCAAAAACACAATCATCCGCAACAATACCGGCGCGGCCGACGGCGGCGGTATCTATCTGAAGAAGAGCGACGCCACTGTTTCCGGCAGCACAATTTCCGGCCATACGGTCACGGCGGACGGTGGCGGCATCTATCTGGACGCCAGCGCGGCCACCATTCAGAACAACACTATCCGCGGCAATCTCGCGTCCTGGGCCGGGGGCGGCATCTTTGCAGACAACAGCCCGGCGACGATCAGTTTCAACCGCATCGAGAACAACGCCGCCGAGGGCATTCCGATCTACGTGGACCTTTTCCTCTTCAAGATTGACATTTCCGGCGGGGGTGGCGGCATCTATGGGCGCAAGAGCGACATGCGCATCACCAACAACCAGATTATCGGCAATCGTGCGCCGGTGGTCACCGGGGCGGGCATTCACCTGTGGAACGGCAGCCAACCCCAGATCGACGGCAATGTGGTGGCCAAGAACACAGGCAACGGCATTTTCCTGCGTCTGACGCCGCCGGTTTTCAAATTCTATATTCTCATCCCGCCCTTGCAGCCGCCGCCTTTCGACCCGACGCTCATCTTCCCCCTGCCCAAACCAGCCCCGATCCGGATGCGCCACAATACGATTCACGCCAACACAGCCGGCGGTGTGGTCATCTTTGGACGCACGGCGATCGAGATGACCGACAATATCATCAGCGCCAACGGCAAAGGCGTTGTCGGCGTCAGTGACTTCTACCTGCACATTATTTTCATTATGTACAGTGTACCCTTCGTACCGATTCCGATCCCCATCCCCATCCCCAT
>JACQGT010000651.1 GCA_016199425.1 Chloroflexota bacterium | reverse complement strand
GAAAAAGAGTCCCAGACCGATCAACGGCATGGCCAACAGAAGATGACACCACATAGACCGTCTCCTTTTCACACGCAGATGGGGCGTCGGCAGACCGACACCCCATTTCCCTGCTTTGATGGCCGACGGGGTTTGTCTAGCGACCCGCGCCGCCCGTCATGCCGCCGAATCCACGGGTCATGCCACCCCAGAAACCGCGGCCCAGGCCGCCCATCATGCCCGAAAAGCCTGCGCCGTCGGCGTGACAGCCGCCGGTTTCGTTCATCTGCTGCAACATCTGGCCGGTGAACTCAGCCCCATGCACCTGGGTCATGCGCTGGATCATCTGCCCCCAGGCCTCCGGCCCCATCCACTCTTGCATGCGCTGCAGCCAGTTGCCGTTGGCCGTTTCGCTCGTAGCGGCCGGCCCGTCGGGTGTAGCTGTGTTGGGTCCTGTGTCTTGGGCCAGGGCCACACTGGCGAAGAAGACCAGTAACAGAGCCAGCACGCTGGTGACGATGAAAAGTTTTCCTCTGGTACTATTCATTTTTGTTCTCCTATGCGTGGGCGAGATGAAGGATTTCATCCCGCAAGGTTACTGTTGTGCTGGAAGCAGTTCTGATGTTTCTATTCGCTGCTCCTGCTCTGGTTCTATTGTAACCCGCAATTGTGAAGAGAATATGAACCAGATGTGGGGCAATTGTAGGGGGATCTGGCATAGAGGGCCGGACGGTGGATTCCTGTCAATGTCAGGCTACTCGTGGGTTGCAAAATCGTGGGTCTGTTGCGGGCAAGGATAGTCGAGGTGGGGATCCGGCTCGTGGGCCACAGGTGTGGGTGCATGACGGCGGCGGCACTGATAGAGCGGCGGTTTGCCGACTCAATGGGGTGCCCAGGCGAATTCGTCCTTTCTGTGCAGCTGTGCATCAGAATCGGGAGCGCCAAGGAACCACCCGCTCTGCATCAGGTATTTGTCCATCACCCAGGCAGTCAGTGTGGGCCCCGGTAGCCCTGACGCACCAGACGGGGCAAGTAGCCTGTGTGATCGATGTGAGCATGGGTCACGATGATAGCGTCGATCTGGGCGGGCGGCACAGGGAACGGTTGCCAGTTCAGAGCGTCCAGTGTGTGCCCGCCCTGAAAGAGGCCGCAGTCCACCAGATAGCGATGGTCGTTTGTGGTCAGCAGATAGCGAGAGCCGGTCACGGTTTCGGCTGCACCGAGAAATGTCAGGTGTGTAGTCATCCTTGTCCCTCCTGGAGTTTTCGCGCCAAATTCTCCCTCAAGTCTCGCGCCTGACCGAATGACCAGGTAGCGCCCAATGGCTGCGCAACAACAGGCAATCTAGCCTATAAACGACGTGCCAATGGGCGCGTGGCGCCGTCGTTCGTAAGCGTCATACTGATGCATGACGCCCCGCAGCGGACGTTGTAGCGTTTAGCAACCCGAATTGATCCAACACGCAGGAAAGTGGAGAATGCCCAGATGACCCCAGAGGAGGAATTGTTCCGGTCAATGGAAGCGACTGCTCTGCCGCCAGAGGGAAACGCCCTGGATCAGCGCAACGTCAGGCGCTTCTTCCTCACACGAAGAGATGTGATTCTGGCGCCATTCACTTTTTTGGCTGGTCTGGGTGCAGGGTATCTGCTGTGGCAATCCAGACCAGCACAGTCTCAGCAACCAGCAGTCGTCGCGCCGGTGGTTATAGCCGAGCCGGTAAGCGCCGTCCCCACCGCCACGCCAGTCACAGCCCCAACCCCAGTCCGTCTGCCCGATAGCTATGCCCTGCCCGTCGTTTTTGGTGACATCGGCCCCCGGCTGATCGCGGCCGGCGCCATCGACCTGCCGCGATTTCTCCAGGTCTACCAGCAGGCGGGCCAGCCGTTGACATCGGCACAGCAGGCGAGTCTGACCGAGGGCAGCGATGCGCAAATCGTCATTACCCAGGAGAATGCGTATTTCTTACAGAATTTCTTTTGGGCGGTAGGTCTGACTAATCAAAATGCAGTCCTGACGGAAGGCTCTATGGCAGGAAATAGCGCCGGCCGCATCGATCGCTTTGCCTCCACCGGCGGTTGGACACTGACGACGAAACCCGTCACGGAACTCTACGCCAGCGTTCCTCTCGTCTCTCTGACGCCGGAACAGCAGACCCGGCTTGAGGAAACGGCATCGGCGGTCTATCGCCCCTGTTGTGACAATCCCACTACGTTTCCAGACTGCAATCACGGCATGGCAATGCTTGGGCTGTTGGAGTTGATGGCTGCCCAAGATGCATCCGCCGACGATTTAATAGAGGCGGCCAAATTCGCCAACGCGTTTTGGTTTCCCCAACAGATGCACGAAGTGGCCACGCTCTTGCGGGTGACGGAAGGGATTGGCTACGCCGACGCCGATGCGCGGCTGATCGTCAGCTCAAACTATGCATCGAGCAGCGGTTTCCAGTCGATTCATCGCTGGCTGGTGGATTCTGGCAACCTGGGACAGTCTGATTCCGACGGCAACAATTGCGGGGTCTGATGTGAAGGGGGCAATGGGCCGCTAGTCATCCTGGGGGTAGCCAGTTATCTAATTTTGGCCGCCGTATGATCCGCCCAGTCTGGCCCTATAACTGCACAGCCGCACAATCTGCTCATATCTTCTTCACACTTGCTTCACAATCCGGCCCGAAAATTTGAGTAGACAGGGAAGCAAACTCCTGTTTACGCAAACTCAGTTCAAGACAATCCCAAGGAGGTTCTGAATGTTCAAACGAAAGTCAGTCGTGTATGCATTTGTCGTTGCCACTCTGTTAACCAGTGCTGTATTTGGTGCATACGCTGTCAACGCGCAGACGGGGACGACGCCTACCGCGACCCCCGCAGAACAGGACACCCAGACCGCGCAACCCTTCGACCCGTCCCAGATGGCGGGGACGATTACAGCGATGCTTGACCAGATGGAAGCAATGATGGCCGCTGCGCCCGACGACGCCGCCCGCCAGCAGATGGCACCGGCCGTGATGAATATGCTCAACGGCATGATGGGTCTCAATCAAACGCTGATGGAGCAGATGCAGTCCATGCCCGGCCCGGAACGGCAAGCCATGGCCGGCCCGACGATGGAAGCCATGACCCGCATGACGAAGATGATGGGACAGATGCAACCGATGATGGGCAGCGGCATGACGGGCCAGGGCGCTCCTGGGATGATGGGCGGAAGCAGCCCTATGACCGGCACGATGTCCATGACCG
>JACQGT010000636.1 GCA_016199425.1 Chloroflexota bacterium | reverse complement strand
GCCGCCAGCAATAGCGGCCATACCGGCGTCTAATCCCACTACATCCACTGGTGTGGTTTTTTTTGCATCAGAGCCTGCAGTGCCGTCGCCCAACTGGCCGCTGTTGTTCGATCCCCAGCACTTAGCCCCGCCGGCCCCGGTCAGAGCGCAAGTGTGACTATCACCTGTAGCAATGACAATGACACCACTGCCCAGGCCGCTTACATCAGCGGGGCTGCTCCTGTCTTGTGTGCTGCCGTCGCCCAGTTGGCCGCCAAAATTCCAGCCCCAACATTTGACCTCGCCTGTGGTGGTGATGGCGCAGGTGTGGGTTCCGCCCACAGCAACAACAGTCGCGCCGCTGCCCAGTCCGGTCACATCCACCGGCGCGCTCCTGTTTGTCGTGCTGCCATCGCCCAATTGACCGTAGCCATTCTCTCCCCAACACTTAACACCGCCGCCTGTGATCAGAGCGCAGGTTCCACGCCCGCCAGCGGCAATGCCAGCCACACCTGCGCTCAACCCCACCACATCCACCGGGCTGCTTTTACTCGTCAAATAACCTGAAGTGCCATCGCCCAGTTGGCCGCTATAGTTGTCGCCCCAGCACTTGACCCCGCCGCCTATGGTCAGGGCGCAGGTGTGGGAACCGCCAGTGGCGATGGCTGCCACGCCGCTGCCCAGCCCTACCACATCCACCGGATAACTCCTGTCCGTCGTACTGCCATCGCCCAGTTGGCCAGAGCTGTTGTACCCCCAACACTTGACCCCGCCCCCAGTGGTCAGCGCGCAGGTATGCTGTCCGCCCGCCGCGACCTGCACGATATCACTCAGAGGGACAGCCGTCTGGGGTAGGCCCTGAGCGCGGGCCGGCGGCGGGTCGCCCGAAGCAGCCTGAAGGGATGTTGAGGAGTAGAGCAGGCCAAAGGTAAGCAACAGCCCCAAGAAGGCGAGGCAGGACCGGACATTCTGGAGGGTGTTTGAAGCAGTGCGTCGGACGCGCAGGCAAGCGAAAGAGCGCATGGAATTCTCTCCTACGGAGTGGTATGTATTGAGTATCGCGGCCTGGGGCCTGTGCGCAGTGATGAGGAGAGCGATGAGGCCCGAAAGGTTGTGTTCGTATTATAAATCTAACCGTCAGGTTTGTCAATTGGAGAATCGGGCGCATATCAGACTTGGGGCGAAAGTGCCGGGGACGTGACTTTGCGCCGATTCCCGGAATCGTACCTGCGAAGTTTCTCTTTATCCGTGCAAATCCGTCCCATCCTGCAAATCCGTGTTTTTCTTTTTTCTCGCCTCACACTTTTCCGGGATGACTGGGCGGGCACAGACTCTCCAGCAGCCTTTCATCCACCCGCTCGCCCACCAGATAGCGCCACTCCCCGTCCGTGCCTGCGCCGGTGATGATATAGCGCCCGGCTTCGCTGCCCAAATAGTAGACGAAAAGTTGGTCGGTCATCTCCCGCCAGCGCTGGGTCTGGGCTGCTTGGGCGGAACGTTCATTCGGGGGGAAATTGAGCATCAGGTCACTCCAACGGCCAGCCGCCCTGTTCGTCGATCACCCCGTCGATCTCGTCCATTACGCGGATCGTTTCGTGCAGGGCGGTGCCGATGATAGTGACGCGCAGAGGGGAGGGTTGGGTGGGCATGGGTTGGGGGTCTCCGTATGGATGTTGGGCGGTCGCTCTGGCCGCTTCTCACGGGCCGCGCGCCTCTGGACAGCTTTCGGGAGGATATCTACTGCGAGTTCTACAACGCACTCTCCGGCCACAAAGACCCCCAAGCCCACGCCACCTGCGTGCGTACGGCCCGGCACAAGGTGGCGGTCTATCACGGCCTGGGCGTGGGGGAACTCTACAATCTGGTCACAGACCCGGCGGAGACGATCAACCGCTGGGACGACCCGGGCTATGCCGCTGTGAAAACGGAGCTACTCATCCGCCTCTGCGACCGCATGGCCTGGACGGTCGATCCTCTGCCGCCCCGGATTGCGCCCTGGTAGGGCAAGAGGGGACGCAGATGCAGTAGAGTCACATTTCACTCTGTCGCAAGGTAATCACGCAATTCATCCAGGGAAGCAAAGGTATTCAGCGCCACCCCGTTTTCCGTCAGGAAGCGGCGCAGATGCTGGTCAAATACCAGGCATTGCCGGTGCAGCTCCGCAAAATCCCCGGCGGCTGCCAGGGGAAAGAGCGCGGGAAAGCCCCAGGCCACAAAGTCCTGCTCATACTCGGCCAGACTGTTGAAGTCCGAATACTCGACGCCGGTGATGGCCCTGGTAATGTGTATGGCCAATTCGTGATAGAAGGAGGCCAGTTTGCTATTGAGGAGAAATCTGTCCTGGCGCTCACACGCGATGAGCACCCTTTGCAGGTCGGCCTTCAACTCAGGATAGGCTGCACGCAGAACGTCAGGATATGTTGTCTCACTACGACAGGCTTCGTGCTGTTCGCACAGCAGCAGGTTGCGTGTCGTCTCCAACAGCACTTCACAGGCCGCAAGCAGGGCTTTCGGATCGGCGGCCGTGTTTATCCGTTCCACCGCTTCTGCGAATCCATCCGGCAGACGCGGCAAAGTCAACACTTCTGACATTTTGCGGGTGTCGATAGACCGCTGATTGCAGACCGCCAGGGCGTGCAGAGTGGTGTGGAGTATCTTCTGCCCATGCCTGAAACACGCAGGAAAGTGTCCTGTGGCGGCCTGGGCGCGCAACAGATAATAGTCGTAGCCTGTCTTCTGAAATATCTCGTGGGAGAGTTTGAGCATTGCGGCCCGCGCCTGTGGTTTTTGCAGGTCGAGCAGACGGGCTGTCAATGCGTGGAAGCGGCGGCCAGCTCCCGGGGTGCGTTGATAGACGATGCGGCTGTGTTGCAGCACCGTGCCGCTCATATCCCGAAATTCCGCCATCTCCTCCAGGCGTGACCAGCGCAGCGGGTAGAGATCACACAGGATGTCGTCAACCATCACCGTAATGCTCTCTCTTGTCGATTCGTGGACAGGCACGTAGGAGATGTCCAGGTCCGAGTAGCGGTGTGTATTGCCTTTGATCAGTGAGCCATACTGAAATATCAGATCGACTTCTTCCCCTAAGCGGGCAAGAAGCGCTTCCTGCAAAACATCCCTGACGAGTTCGAGATCGCGTGTCATGTGAATCCGCCTCCCCTTTCTTCAGCAAGACAGCCCCCGGCGCACACTACGCCGGGGGCTGTGACTACCCAATCTCCAATCGCTAATCTCCAGTCCCCTACGCTACCACCAACTCCTCGCGCATTGTCGCCTCCAGCTCCGCGTTGTGTTCGTCCCGGAACTGTTTGGTGTATAGCTCGTAGTAGTGGCCGCGTTTCCGAATCAGCTCGGCGTGGCTGCCCATTTCTGAGACGCCGCCATTCTCGATGACCAGAATGCGGTCGGCCTTTTTGATGGTGGAGAGGCGGTGGGCGATGATAAAACTCGTCCGGCCCGCCATCAGCTTCTCCATCGCCTCCTGAATCAGCGCCTCGGCCAGGGTATCCACCGAACTGGTCGCCTCGTCCATCACGAAAATTTCCGGGTTGGAAAGCACGGCCCGGGCCAGGCTGAGCAACTGCTTCTGTCCCACCGAGAGCAGCACACCGCCCTCGCCCACCTCGGCGTCGTAGCCCTTGTCCAACGCCAGGATGAAGTCGTGCGCACCAGCCATTTGCGCCGCTGCCTCGATCTCCCCGTCGCTGGCATCCAGCCGCCCGTAGCGCAGATTCTCCCGGATCGTCCCGGAGAAGAGATGGGGCGTCTGTAGCACTATCCCAATCCGGGAGTGGATGCTGTGCAGAGTCAACTCCTGGTAGTCGGTGCCGTTGATGAGAATGCGCCCGCCCCTCGGCTCGAAGAAGCGGCAGACCAGATTGACCAGCGTGGACTTGCCCGCGCCCGTCGGCCCCACCAGCGCAATCGTCTCGCCCTGGCGGATGCGCAGGTTGAACTTCTCCAGCACTGGCTTGTCATCCTCGTAGGCAAAGTCCACATTCTCGAAGACGATATCGCCCCGGATCGTGCCCAGATCGACCGCGCCCTCCCTGTCCTGAATCTCCGGCAGCGCGTCGATGAGCGAGAAGATGCGCTCACCGGAAGCAATGGCCTGCTGCATCTCGGCGTAGACCCGGGCCATCTCCTGCACCGGGAAGAGCATAAAGGTGATATAGGAGATGAATGCCTGGATGCCACCGATGGTCATCGAGCCGGTCTGGAACTGCCAGCCGCCATACCAGATGATGCTGCCCACGCCGATGGCGCTGATCAACTGGACAGTAGGCAGGAAGAGGGCCGAGAGCCAGGCGGCCCGGAAGGCCGCCCGGTACATCTGCCCGGTCAGGTTGCCGAACTCGTCCAGATTCTCCTCTTCCCGGCGCAGGCTTTTGATCACCCGCACGCCGGTGATGCCCTCATTGTAGGAGCCTGTCACCTTCGAGTTGAGCTTGCGCACCTGGCGATACTCCACCAGAATCTTCTTTTTGAAGAGCGCAGCCACCACCACCAGGGCGGGGATGATCAGCGCCACAATCGCACCCATGCGCCAGT
Organism: Chloroflexota bacterium; assembly: GCA_016199425.1. GTDB lineage: Bacteria > Chloroflexota > Anaerolineae > Caldilineales > Caldilineaceae > JACQGT01. The sequence goes on along the minus strand of JACQGT010000636.1, from coordinate 2,452 downwards.
TGATGTAGAGCATAAAGCCCAGTGCGGCCAGGATGTTGACGACGCCCCACACCGTATCCAGAAAGCCCCAGGAGACCAGCTCCCCCACCCGCCCCACATCCGACGTCAGCCGGGACATGAGCCAGCCGACAGGCGTGCGGTTGTAGTAGGAGAGCGGCAGGTCCTGCAGACGATTGAACATCTTCTTGCGCAGATCGTACTGCACCCGCTCGCCCAGCCGGGCCGCGCAGGTGATGAAGCCATAGACCAGCCCAGCCTGCGCCACCATCAAAACCACATACTGGACGATAATCCGCCGTAGGGCCTCGGTGTCCCCGGCCAGAATGCCGTCGTCGATAATCAGCTTGCCTAGGTAGGTGAAGTAAGATTCCAACACGGCCAGGAGCGCGATACAGAGCAGATAGCCAAGCATCAGTGGCCAATGCAACAGCCCCTGTGCGGCAATCCGCACCACCGTCTGCCCGTTGAACTGAGTTGTGAACTCTTCTTCCTCGAATTGTTCCTGATCTGACATTTGATGAAACTCCTGTAGGGAGAGTTGTTGGGTATTAGGTATTGGATATTGGGTAGTGCGTGCCGTCCCCACCGAAATATCCAATATCTAATATCTAATATCTGCTACTGCGCTGCCGTTCCTGCCATTCGTCATTCCCGTCAGCCGCTTGTCCGTCGCCTCCACCACTTCGGCGATCTCCCGCTCCAGGTCTTCCTCGATGCGGACTTGCAGATCGTAGACCCGACGGTAGATGCCTGGCTCGGCCAGTAGTTCGGCGTGGCTGCCCCGCTGCACAATGCGTCCCTGATCCATCACCAGAATCTGGTCGGCCTCCATCACACTCTGCACCCGATGGGCGATGATGAAGGTGGTGCGATCTTCCATCAGCTTGCGCAACGCACCGCGGATGGCGGCATCGGTCTCCGTGTCCACACTGGAGGTGGCGTCGTCCAGAATCAGAATGGACGGGTCTTTCAGCAGCGTGCGGGCAATCGTCACCCGCTGCTTCTGCCCCCCGGAAAGGGTGACGCCCCGCTCACCCACCAGCGTATCGTAGCCGTTGGGGAAGCCGAGAATCACGTCATGCACAGCCGCGGCCCGGGCCGCGGCCTCCACCTCCGCGTCGCTCACATCCCGGCCCACGCCGTAGGTGATGTTACCCCGGATGGTGGTAGAGAAGAGGAAGGGTTCCTGCTGCACAATGCCGATCTGTGCCCGCAGCCCGTCCCGGGCAATATCCCGCAGTTCGATGCCGTCGATGGTGATGCTGCCGCCTGTGTAATCGTAGAAGCGGGGCAGCAGATTGACCAGGGACGTCTTCCCCGAACCGGTCGCGCCGAGCAGACCGATGACCTGGCCGGGGCAGGCGTGGAGAGAAATATCTTGCAACACCCATTCCCGGTCGGAAGACGGGATGTTGGGATGGTGGGATGATGCGCCGTTCGTCCCGGACGTTTCGGTTGCTGTGGCGATGGCCTTGCCCCGATCTTCCGCGCTGGCGGGCAGCGCGTAGTGAAAGCTCACGTCGTCGAAACGCACCTCCCCGACCAGCCGTTCGCTCAGGTGGTGCGTGCCCTGGCCCAGGGGTTCCCGCTGCTGGCGGATGATCTGCTGCAAACGTTCCAGCGAGACGACGCCGGTGGAGATGCTCGCCACCAGCCGCCCCAGCCCCCGGATGGGCCAGATGACGTTAATCACCAGCCCGGAGTAGGCCAGATAGGTGCCCACGCTGATCTCGCCGTTGATGGCAGCCAGCGCGCCCAGATAGAAGGCCAGCAGCATCTGCAAGCCGCTGATCACATCGGTGACGGGCCAGAAGGTGGCGTGGAGATTCGCCAGTTCCTTGCCCCGTTCGTACTTCTTCCAGTTCTCCGTCTCAAAGCGCTCGATCTCGAACTCCTGGCGGGCAAAGGCTTTCACCACGCGCACGCCGGTCAGATTCTCCTGCAGGCGGCTGGAGACCTTCGCCTCCTGGTTTTGATAGCCTTCGTAGGTCTTCTCCATCTTCTTGAAGAAGAAAATGGAAGCAGCCACGATGACCGGAATGACGATCACAGAGTAGAGAGCCAGGCGCACGTCCAACAACAACAACCCGGCGAAGTTGACCAGAAAGAGCAGAGTGATGCGCCCGATGCCGATCAACTGGTCCTGGTAGAGACGGCGGATGGTGTCCACATCCGAGGTGGCCCGGCTGATCAGTTCGCCCGTCTGCATGCGGTCGTGATAGGTGAAGGTCAACCGTTGCAGGTGGTCGTAGAGATAGTTGCGCAGCCGCCTGACTACGCCTTCGGATGTCTGCGCGGCCAGTCGTCCGGTCAGATAGGTGAAGTAGCCCTGGAAGAGGGCTATACCGATAAAACCGGCTGCGATCCAGGGGATGAGCCAATGATTGGTCTCCACCTGGAGCACATCGTCGATGAAGTAGCGCAGCAGATAGTAGACCCCTGTGCGCCCCAG
>JACQGT010000635.1 GCA_016199425.1 Chloroflexota bacterium | reverse complement strand
GCAGCCATCCCTACACGCGGTTGAGCGTCTTTTCCAACAACTCGTTGACATGGTGGCCGCTATGGGCTTGGCCGCCTCTGCGCCCAAAATCGTCGAACTCAACCAGCATTTCGCTTAAGTTGACACCTATGCTTTCAGTTCGTCCTTATTCATTTGGACAACCGTAACACTCATTTCATTCTCCTTATAGTTCTTTGTACTTGTCCGCACGAAAATCGGCGATGGCTTGTTTCGCCAACTTGACACAGAACACCCATTCAGCCGCATTGCTCGCACATTTTTCGGGTATCGGGCGTCGGATATTGGGTTAGTGTAGCCGGTTTTGTATTGCTGGGCAAAGCCGCGATCTTTTCGTTCACTCGTCCGTTGCCGTGCAATGAACCGATTATAGCACATCTGCGCCACCAAAGCAGACGGCATCCGCGGCTGGCAGCGTGGACCGATTCCGGGAATGGATCCGGCGATTCCTCGTTGACAAGCAGCGCGCGGTCCATTCCCGGAATCGAATACCCCCAGGTTGACAGTCCCGCGCCTGCCCGTTACAATCCATCTATACCGAGCGCGGCCATCGAGTGACTTTTTTTCACCTTGTCACCCGCTCATCGTGTCACCCTGTCAGCTATACCCACCGCCCGCCCGCCGAGCCGAGCCAATGCCCATCACACCCCAGGAATTTGTGTACAAGTGGCGCGGCAACGCGCTGAAGGAGCGCAGCGCGGCCCAGGAACACTTCCTGGACCTCTGCCATCTGATCGGCCACGTCACGCCGGCCGAGGACGACCCCACCGGCGAACGTTTTACCTTCGAGGCGGGCGCGGGCAAGCAGAAGGGCGGCAGCGGCTGGGCGGACGTCTGGAAGCGGGGCTATTTTGCCTGGGAATATAAGGGCAAGCACGCGGACTTGGGCAAAGCCTGGCAGCAGCTTCTCCAATACCGGGAATCGTTGCTCAACCCGCCCCTCCTCGTCGTCTGCGACATCGAACGCATCGTCGTGCATACCAATTTTACGAATACCGTCAAGCGGACGGTGGAGATCGGCCTGGACGATCTGCTCAAGCCGGCGGGGATGGCCCACCTGCGGGCGATCTTCAACGAGCCGGAACATTTCAAAGCCAGCCAGACCGTTGAGCAGGTGACGGAGCAGGCGGCCAAAGAGTTTGCCCGGCTGGCCGCGCTGCTGCGCGTCCAGGAGGACGACCCGCAGCGCATCGCCCATTTTCTGATCCGCCTGCTCTTTTGCCTCTTTGCCGAGGACATCGACCTGCTGCCCTCCAATCTCTTTGGCAAGCTGGGACGGCCTAATTCTGATGTCATCAAAAGATGGATAAATGCCACTGACGTAACCCGTCGTCCAAGAAATATGTGGATAATCGACTTTGGAACTGACTCGTCACAGGCAGAAGCAGCCGAATATGAACAACCGTTTGAGTATGTTGTGAGGAACGTCAAGCCAATTAGAGATGAAGTCCGTAGAGCAAATCACAGAACGTATTGGTGGCGATTTGGTGAGACCCGAATTGGAATGCGAACTGCTATCGCTTCACTTGAGCGTTACATAGCAACTCCGATGGTATCCAAATATCGCGTGTTTGTGTGGGTTTCAACGGAAGTAGTTGCTGAGAATTTACTGGTTGTCATTGCCCGTGAAGACGACTATTTTTTCGGCGTACTCCATTCCCGTCCGCACGAATTGTGGGCCAGGGCACAGGGCACACAATTGCGGGAAGCGGAAAGCGGCTCTCGCTACACCCCCACCACCACCTTCGAGACTTTCCCCTTCCCCTGGCCGCCGGGGCAGGAACCCGCGGACGATCCCCGGGTCCAGGCCATCGCCCAGACCGCTGCGGAGCTGGTGGCCAAGCGGGACGTCTGGCTCAACCCGCCGGGGCTGGACGAGCAGGCCCTGTCCAAACGCACGCTGACAAATCTCTACAACCAGCGCCCGACGTGGCTGGCGCTGCTGCATCAGAAGCTGGACGCGGCGGTCTGCGCGGCCTATGGCTGGCCCGTTGACCTGAGCGACGAGGAGATTTTGGAGCGTCTGCTGGCGCTCAATTTGCAGCGGGCGGGGGTGTAGCTGATTCCGGGAATCGGCCACAGTATCTCCCGGCCTTCCCCAAATCTTCTGGCCGATTCCCGGAATCGTACTGCGGGCGGGCGCGTGACTGATTCCGGGAATCGGCCAGGCGACGGCAGGAAAGCCGAAAATTTTTGTGGCCGATTCCCGGAATCGTGCCCTCGAATGAACTATCGAACGGAGAAACCCATGAAACTTTCCACCCAGGAAGCCACCCACTTTTTTGATCTGCTGCGGGGACTGCAACTCTTCGTCAACCAGACGCTGAAGATCAATCCATCGGTTACATCCATCGATGCGCTGACCGAACTGGACGAGCGGAGCAAACTGCCCATCCGCGACGCTGTCTGGGAACACCCGGAACTGATCGACAAATTTCTGGCTGATAACCCCCAAAAGCTCAGCCCGGACGACCAGGCAATTGTGGCGGGCTGGAAGCGTTTTGTGAAGGGCACCTTTTACATCGAGCGGATGCTCAAGAAGTACACGATTTTCATCGAGGGCAATAACGTCTATGCTGTGCTGGGTCTCTTCGATTCCCTTGACGATTTCTTCTACCGCAACCAACTGCCCGTTGCCGTCCAGGCGGTTCTGCTCCCCTTCCAGGACAAGATTGTCTACGACGGCGTGCTTTTGTCCTATCCCATTTACTTTGGCGGGGGTATCTCCGGCGACCTGAAAGAGACGTATCTGGCGGCCAAGCAGAATGATGAAATCGTCACCAGCCTGGGCGGCGGCAAACTCGTGACCGGCCCGCCGGTGGTGGAAGAACTGCCCGATTATTCGTCCGAATTGCAGGCGATGTCCGAACTGCTTAAAAAACTGCGTGCCAGCCGGGATGCACCCCCGGTCTGGTCCCCCGCCTTCGCCCTTCTGCGCGCCAGCCTGGATTTGGCAGAGCAGGCCGTGACCGAACCCGACGCCATCGACGATTTATGGTCCAAACTGGAGAAGATCGAAACCGCGTCTAAGCGGATGGGTACTGTTCTGCGCCGGGCCGGGCGTTGACGGGGCGGATTGTTGGGTTCTCCCGGTGTTCGTTGGACTGTAGACAGCGCTCTCTTGCCGGGAGAACCCAACCTACAAATTACTGAAAGGACAACCCAATGACCCCTCTCCAATTCGGCTGGCACATGCACTCCTTCCCTGTGGACGGCAGCAGGGGCCCGGCCTTTGTCGAGCAGATTCACAACACCCTGCGCCGGGTCCATCCCTATTTCGATTCGGTCTGGGTGGACGATCACGTGATGCCCTGGGCGGCCTGGCAGTCCAACGATACCCCCTATCTGGAGTGTATGACGACGATCGGCTATTTTGCCGCGCTCTACCCGACGCTCAAATTTGGCTCCAGCGTTCTCTGCCAGAGCTACCGCAACCCGGGGCTGATGGCGAAGATGGGGGCCAATCTGCAACTCCTCACCGGCGGGCGCTTTATCTGCGGCATCGGCGCGGGCTGGATGGTGGAGGAGTACACGGCCTACAACTGGGAATTCCCCAAGCCCAGCGTGCGCATCGCCCAGTTGGAGGAGGCGCTTGAGATCGTCAAAGCGCTGTGGACCCAATCCCCGGCCAGCTACGAAGGCAAGTACTACCGCATCGACAACGCCTACTGCGAACCCCGGCCCGACCCCATCCCGCCTATCCTCATCGGCGGCGGGGGCGAACAGCTCACCCTGCGCGTCGTCGCCAAACACGCGGACTGGTGGAATATCCCCGGCGGCACGCTGGAAAACTACGCCCACAAGCTGAACGTCCTGCGCGGTCACTGCGATGCGGTGGGCCGGGATTACGACAGCATCGGCAAAAGCTGGTCTGCCGAAGCCGTCGTCGTGGCGGAGACGGAAGCCGAAGCCCGGCGCATCGCCGCGGCTTCTCCCTACAACCGGGATGCGATTCTGGGCACGCCGGAACAGGTGGCCGGACAGTTGCAGGCTTTTGTCGATCTGGGCGTCAGCTATCTGATTGTACGCCTGCTCGACTTCCCGCGCACGGAAGGGATTGAGATGTTTGCCCAGGAGGTGATGCCGCGGTTGTCAGTGAGCAGTGAGCAGTGAGCAGTGAACAGTACCACACAAATCTTGGCGGACTGACAATCTGCCCACAACGAACGATTCCTTTGTAGCAAGACTGCGGTGTCTGCAGGAATGCGCTGCTATAATCTTGCCACTATCAACCGAACGATCTATAATGAACTGCGGGATGCGCTTTCCCCGGCGTTTCCTGTCAAATTGTCGCCAGTACCAATTTCTATTCTATGGCTGGTGTCTATGCTTCACCTCTATTATTGTCTTACCCGTATTGTCTTACCCGCATGAATCCTCGTAATGGTGTGGCGTTTTTTCACAGCGCCCGACAGTTTTGTTGTTCCACAAAATCAGTTAAGGGAGGATGACCAAAATGTACAGTTCTGAAGGAATTTCCCGTCGTTCGTTTTTGCGGCTCGTTGGCGTAGGCGCAACAATGACCGCCCTGGCCGCATGCGCGCCTGCCGCAGCGCCCGCTGCTCCGGCAGCCGGCGCGCCGGCTGCTGCTGCGCCGGCTGCTGCTCCAACCGTTGCCAACCAGTTGGAGATTTTCTCCTGGTGGACTTCGGGTGGTGAAGTCGAAGCCCTCAATGCGCTCTATGAGGTTTACAAGGCGAGCAATCCCGATGTGGAGATTGTCAACGCTGCGCTGGCTGGTGGGGCCGGTCAGGGCGGCAATATGAAGGCGTTGCTGGAAACTCGTATGCAGGGCGGAGAACCGCCAGATTCCTTCCAGGTCCACCTGGGCCGCGAGCTGATCGACAGCCACGTCATCCCTGGCCGCATGGAGGAATTGGACTTCCTCTATGACGAGGCGGGTCTGAACGATGTCTTCCCCCAAGACCTGATCGACATTGCCTCCTACGATGGACACCCGATGTCGGTTCCGGTCAACATCCACCGCTCGAATGTCTTCTGGTATCGCACAGACAAATTGGAGCAGGTGGGAGCCGAGGTTCCCAAGACCTGGGATGAATTCTTTGTGGTGGCCGAGCAGTTGAAAGCGATCGGCGTCCCGGCCCTGGCCATCGCAGAGAGCGAACCGAACTTCAGCGGCCACGTCTTTGAGAATGTCCTGAATGCAGTGATGACCCCCGAAGCCTATCGCGGTCTCTTTGACGGCTCGGTCGGTTGGGATGATGCCCAGGTGACCCAGGCTCTGGAAATCTTGAACAAAGCCTACGACTACGCCAATCCCGACTATCTGAGTACGAGCTGGGGCGACATCAACGACCGCTACGTGGCGGACGATGGCCCGGCGACGATGATTATGGGCGACTGGACCCACGGCGTACTCAAATCCAAGGGCTTCACCAACTATCACTGGGCCGCTGCCCCCGGCACCGAGGGTAAATTCGTCGTTCTCTCCGACTCCTTCGGTCTGCCCAAGGGTGCGCCGCACCGGGACAACGCCATCGGCTTCCTGAAGGCGACCGGTTCTCGGGAAGGCCAGGATGCCTTCAACCCGCCCAAGGGTTCCATCCCAGCCCGCACGGACGCAGACCCCGCCGTCTATGACGAATACCAGTTGGAGGCGATGGAAGCCTTCAAGACCAACATTCTGACGCCCAGCATTCAGCACGGCGCGGCGGCCAAGCAGTCCTTTGTGCTCGACTACGCCATCGCCATCAACGTTCTCGCCACCACCCGAGATGTGGCGGCAGCCCAGGCTGCGCTTGTCCAGGCCGCCACAGATGCCGAATTCGGCGCTTAGTCTACCGGGGCAGAGGGGACGCAGATTCCTCTGATCTTTTCTGATCTGCGCAGATCAATTCTAATCAGGAAAATCTGCGTCCTCTCTTGTTCTGATCACATCGTTGATGAGTGATGGGTGGAGACGGTTTGCCCATCACTCATCGTTTCTCGGAGGGGAACGCCGCCGTGGCTACTTCCAAATCATCTCCCATGCTCGCTACGGGCCGTCAGACTTCTGTCGACACCCATTCCCGTCACCGTTCCTGGTGGCGCAGCGATATGCTCCTGGCCTTGCTGGTCATCACGCCGTCTATCATTGCCGTGGCGATCTTTATTTACGGTTTCATTGGGTGGACAACCTATATGTCCACCATCAAATGGAACAGCCAGGTTCCCGACTACACTTTCGTCGGTCTGAAGAATTGGATTCGCCTCTTCGGTGACAACCGTTTCCGTATCGACCTGCGCAATCTCGTCTACTACGCAACGGGCTTTATGAGCCAGTGCATTATCTTTGGCTTTATCATCGCCGCCTTGCTCGACCAGAAGATCAAAGGCGAGGCCATCTTTCGCACGATTGTCATCTTTCCCTTTGCCGTATCGGGGATTGTGACGGGTGTGGCCTGGCGTTGGCTGATGCAACCCTCCACGGGCATCAATCTGCTCTTCGCCAAAATTGGGCTGGAAAATTTTCAGCCCACCTGGAATTCTACGCCAGACTACGGGATGTGGGCGGTGACAATTGCCGCCTCCTGGCAATTTACCGGCTATATTATGGCCCTCTATCTCGCGGGGCTGCGCGGGATTCCCGGCGAGTTGCGCGAGGCCGCGGCCATTGACGGCGCGGACACCTTTGCCACCTACCGCTACGTGATTATTCCTCTGCTGATGCCCGTAACCTTTACCGCTTTCGTACTCACGGGGATGAACTCGATTCGGGTCTTTGATCTGGTCTCGGCGATGAGTGGCAGCGGTCCGGCCTTTGCCACTGATACCCTGGCCTTCTTTATGTTCCAATCCACCTTTGGGGCCTACCGCTATTCTCTGGGCGCGGCCATTGGTACTTTTATGATCCTTCTATCGGGCTTTCTGGTGGTGCCCTATTTGCTCAGTATGCGTGGGGAGGTAGAGCGATGAATCTGCAACGAATCTGGAGCCAGAGCGCAATCTATCTGGTGCTGCTGGCCTTTTGCGCCTTCTATCTGATGCCCTTCTATGTGATGCTTATCACCGGGCTGAAGCCCTATGCGGATGTGAATGTGACCCGCATGTGGGAACTGCCCAAATCGATTTATCTGGGCGGCATTGCCGACGCCTGGACCCGGGTGTCACCCAACTTCTGGAACAGCGTGCAGATCACCGTGCCGGCCGCGCTTATCTCCTCCTTCATCGGCTCGATCAACGGCTACGTCTTTGCCAAATGGCGCTTCCGGGGCGCGGACACCCTCTTTATCCTCTTTCTGGTGGGGATGTTCCTGCCCTATCAGGGCATTCTGATCCCGCTGGTGTTGACCCTCCAGGCCGTCGGTCTCTATGGCACAATGGCCGGGTTGATACTGGTCCACTGTATTTTTGGTATCCCTATCACCGCCCTGCTCTTCCGGGGTTACTATGCCAGCATCCCCAATGAACTGGTTGACGCGGCCAAAATCGACGGCTGTGGCTTCTTCGGCATCTACCGCTGGATTCTGCTGCCCATCTCTATGCCCGCTTTTGCCGTCGTATTGCTCTGGCAGTTCACCTCCATCTGGAACGACTTTCTCATCGGTCTGGTGGTGTTGAGCACACCGGTCAAGGCGCCCATCAATGTGGCCGTGCAGAATATCGCCGGCAGTTGGAGCGTCGAGTGGAATGTGCAGATGTCCGCCGCGCTGATTGCGGCCATGCCCACAGTCGTTGTCTATCTGCTTCTGGGCAAACTCTTTATGCGCGGTCTGCTGGCCGGCGCGCTGAAGGGGTAGACGCCGACCGGATTTCTTGCCGAAGCCTCGATAAGAAATGTGAAGCGTGAAACGTGAGAAAGGCAGCTACTCTCACGTTTCACGCTTCACATTTCTTATCGAGGCTTCGGCAAGAAACCCGGTCGGCGTCTACCCCTTCAGCGCGCCGGCCAGCAGACCGCGCATAAAGAGTTTGCCCAGAAG
>JACQGT010000632.1 GCA_016199425.1 Chloroflexota bacterium | reverse complement strand
CCGTTTTGTTCCTGATGCTCATCGCTCCCTTTCCGCTGACCCAGATTTCGGCCTTTCCTGGCTCTTTCGTCCACCTCCATTAGAGAACTGATAAGCCCTAGATACTTATACTATCGATTTTGCTGATGAAACGTTTGATGTTGTGTATAGTCTGTGGCCGATGAAATTGCGGGGATGGGCCGCCAGGCAATGATCTGGCAGGCGGATGTGGCCGACCGCTCGGCGCTGGAAGGCATGTTTGCCGCGACGCTTGAACGGTTTGGTCGCCTGGATGTTGCTGTTGCCAATGCCGCCTATTCGGTCCGTGAGCCGGTGGTCGAGGCCAAGTGGGAGAACGTCCGGCGCACCATTGACGTGACCCAATTCGGCGTTTTTCACACTTGCCAGTTGGCCGCGCAACAGATGGTCAAACAATCTTTGCTGGGGCGCAGCCGGGGCAAAATCGTGATCATCAGTTCTGTACACGAGGAGATGGCCTTTGCACTCAGCGCCGCCTATAATATGTCCAAAGCCGCCATCAATCATCTGGCGCGCACGATGGCGATTGAGCTGGCGCCCCACCGCATTAACGTCAACGTCGTCAACCCTGGCTGGATCGACACCCCCGGCGAGCGCAGTTACTATAGCGAGGAACAGATTCGCGAGGGTGGCAAACAGATTCCCTGGGGACGGATTGGCATTCCGGAGGATATCGGCAAAGCAGTCGCTTACCTGGCCAGCGACGACGCCGACTATGCCACAGGCTCGGTATTGCGCGTCGACGGCGGGCTGATGGTCGGGTTGAGCGCACCGGGGTAAAATACGCTTATGGCAACGATGAATCACTTCGAGATTGACAGCTTTTTGCAGGAAGCGCGCCACGCAATTGTGGGCACAGTGGATCGCAACGGTGCGCCACAACTGAGTCCGGTCTGGTACATCTACGAAGAAGGACGCTTCTATATCGGCATCACCAGCGACACAGCCAAGTATCGCAACCTGCGCCGTGACCCGCGCATCAGCCTGTGCATCGACGGTGGGCGCGAAGATGTGCGCACAGTAATGATTGCTGGCAGGGCAGAACTGTACGACAAAGCGCACCCCCTGCAAGTGACAATGCGCTGGCGGCTGATCTCCCACTATATCGCTGACGTCGAGGAAGCCCGCCGCTACGCTGAATCCAGCCGGGATTGGGATGCCGTACTGGTTGTCGTCACGCCGCAGAAGATGATCACCCAGAATTTTGATGCATAGCCTCAGCTTTGCAAAGGAAGACGCCATGAACAAGACCATCCAACGTATCGGCGAACGGGAACGCGCCTACGTGCAGCAGGTATTGGACTCCCAATTCCGCACCTCCGCGGGCAGTCTGATGACCAAACCATTGGAGCAACTTTTTGCTGAGACCTTTGACTCCCGTTTTGCGATTGCCTTTATCAACGGCACAGCCACGATGCACGCAGCGCTGGCCGCGGCTGGCGTGGGCCCGGGAGACGAGGTGATCGTCCCGCCCCTGACCATGGCATCCACCGCTTTTGCCGTTTTGCACGCCAATGCCATCCCCGTCTTTGCCGATATCGATCCCAAAACCTGGACGATTGACCCCCAGGCAATCGCCGCCTGTATTACGCCGCGCACCAAAGCAATTATTCCCGTTTCCATCTATGGCCTTGCGCCCGCTATGGATGGGATTATGGAGTTGGCAGCCCGCCACAACCTCTTTGTGTTGGAGGATGACGCCGAATGTTTTCTGGGCTATTACAAAGGGCGCATCGTCGGCAGTATCGGTCATGCCTCCAGTTTTAGCTTTCAAAGCACCAAGCATATGACCAGCGGCGAAGGGGGAATGATTACCACCAATGATGAAGGGCTGGCAGAGGGTATCCGCCGTTTTAACAGTCTGGGTTATGCCGCGGTGGGCGCAGCCGCAGGTAAGGGCAAGATCACCCGCGCGACGATCCAGGACCCGCTCTATGAACGCCACGTCTCGATTGGCTTTAACTATCGCATGCCCGAGTTGTGCGCGGCTGTGGCGCTGGCGCAACTGGAACGGCTGCGCGAACTGGTTGACCTGCGGATCCAGGCGGCCCGGCTCTATGAGCAGGCGCTGGCCGGCTGCCCGTGGCTGACGCCCCAAGCCACTCCCGATGGCTATATTCACTCCTACTGGACGTATGTGGCTTGCCTTGCGCCCGAGGTGGATTTCTCCTGGTATGACTTTCGCAACAAGTACAAGGAGATGGGCGGCGACGGCATCTACGCCGCCTGGCAGCTCAATTACCTGGAACCGGCCTTCCGCCAGACCTCCTTTCACCCTGAACAGACCCAGGTTTTCGCGCGCGGCCTTTGCCCGGTGGCCGAGGCTGTGCAACCCCGCCTGCTCCAATTCAAGACCAACTACTTCGATCTGGCTGTGGCCGCCCAAAAAGCGGAGGCATTGGCCAGGACCATCGCCTATTTCGGGTGATGAACAATAGGAAAGGAATCGAACGATGCCCCGCTATCCACAAGCGGTTTTGGTTTCCTGCGAAGCGCCCTGGGACGAGAAGGAGCAGTTGCTCGAAGAGGTCTTTCGCCGTGAGGTGCGCATGGTGTTGGCGCACTTCAACCATCTCTACATCTTTGGCACCGCGGGCGAGGGCTACGCCGTGGACATCGCCCGTTTTCAGCAGATCGTGCGTATTTTCTACGCGGAGACACGCGGCGCGGATGTCCACCCCATGGTGGGCGTGATTGGTCTCTCCACCGCCAACGTTGTCGAACGCATCGCCTTTGCCTACGAGACCGGCTTTCGGGTCTTTCAAATCTCCCTGCCCGCCTGGGGCGCGCTCAACGACCGGGAGGTGATGACCTTCTTTCGGGATGTCTGCGGCGCTTTTCCCGCGGCCAGCTTTCTGCACTACAATCTGCCGCGCGCCCGACGCGTACTGGAAGGGATCGACTATCGCAGGTTGATCGACGCCGTTCCCAATCTGGTCGCCACCAAAAACACCGGCGGCGGGCTGGACCGGGCCGCGGATCTGATGACCCACGCGCCTGAACTGCAACACTTCTTCGGCGAGCAGAACTTTCCCCACGGCTCTCTGTACGGGGAATGCTCCCTGCTCTCCTCCTTTGGGCCGATGACGCCTCACAAAGCCAAAGCCCTTTTCGAAGCGGGGCGCACAGGCGATCTGGTCGCGCTCTTCAAGCTGCAAAAGGGGTTTCACGAGATGCTGCACGGCGCGCTGGGCCCGCTCCTGGCCGAGGGGCGCATCGACGGCGCCTACGACAAACTTCTGGTGCGTCTCGGTGGTTTGGAGGAGATGCCCCTGCGCCTGCTCTCCCCCTATCAAGGTTTTAGCGAAGAGCAGTATCAGGCCTGCAAGCGGGTGATGCAGGAACGCTTTGCGGAGTGGCTGCTATGAACAGATTGAGTGGACTATCAAAAACAGAATTGGACACCCCGGCGCTTTGGGTCGATCTGGACCGGCTGGAGCAGAATATCGCGGCCCTGGCGCTCCACTTCAAGCGCGCAGGTGTACACTGGCGACCCCACACCAAAGGTATCAAAATCCCGGCCATCGCCCACAAATTGCTGGCTGCTGGCGCGCTTGGCGTCACCTGCGCCAAGCT
>JACQGT010000631.1 GCA_016199425.1 Chloroflexota bacterium | reverse complement strand
GCGCAACGGGCGGGCGACTTTGCCGAGGCTTCCCGGGTGGAGAAGGCGATCAACGGGCTGGAGGAGATCCGTTTCCGCAACAACCGGGTCTACAACTACTCGGCGGTGGTGGAAGCCATGCACCTGAGCGGTTTCAGCGACATCGACGGCGGCGAGGGTGCGCCCTTCAACCCCCGGCTGCCGGCCCAGGTGGCGGCGGAAGTGGCGCAGGCGATTGCGGGGTTGGCGGAATATCACTGAGCACGAGCGAAACAGAGCGTGGAAAGCCGGCGGAGTTTCCCTGGTCAGGAAACCCTGCCGGCTCGTTTTTTTATTGGCCTGGATGTGGAGAGCCAGTCAAACCGCAATGCCGTGTGCTCATCCGGCAAAGTGCTACGCTTCTGCTCCGTTATTGCCACGGATGTGATACGGCACGTCAATCACCACGATGTTCTCATGCAAACGCAAACGCAGACGCAGCATATTGGCTGTCTGATTGTGTAAGAGATTGGCAATCGAGGATTCCGGGACGAACTCGGGAATCACCACAGTGATCAATTGGCCGGGATATTCGGTGGCGCTGACCTCTTCGATATAGCCAACAAGCGGGTTCAAGATATCGCGGAATTCGTAGTCGAGAAGGACCAGATCGATCCCATTCGTCACCCCCGGGAAACGCGCCCAACGGTTTTGGATGCGCTCCCGCTGTTCTTCGTTGGTCACAATGCTCACGGCGCGCACATCCGTGGCCAGTCGTCTGGCATATTTGAGCGCCCGCAGTGTCCCCTGGTGGATATCGGCAACCGGCACGATGACCACATCGCCAATGTCGGTCAGGTCCACATGGCGCAGTTCCTGGGTGCTCAACGCCACGGCTACCCCTTGATAGTGCCTGTGAATGGAACGCAGCATCAAAAAGATCAGAGGGATGGTGACGGCGACGAGCCAGGCGCCCTCGGTGAACTTGGTGACGAGAAGCACAATAAAGACGAGACCCGTCGTCACGGAACCCGCGGCATTGACGGCGCGCTTCCACCACCAGCCGCTTTCGTAGTGGATGATCGTCTCCTGGGTGTGATACTCCTCGCCTGGCTTGACTTTGGCCACTTTCCCCATCAGATTCACCATACCGGCCTGGGAAAGGGTGAAGCATAGCATCACGCCCAAGGCGTAGAGCGGAAGCATGGCGATTTCGTCGGCGTCGAAAATATAGACGATGATGGAAGAGAGCGTGGCCAGCATCACAATGCCCGACGTGAAGACCAACCGGGATCCTCGGTTGTGCAGCCAGCGCGGCATAAACCCATCGTTGGCCAGAAAAGAACTCAGGCGCGGAAAATCCTGGAAGCCGGTGTTGGCGGCCAGGATCAGAATCATCATCGTAAAGAACTGCACCCAATAGTAGAGCACGCCGCCGCCGGTGATCATGCGGGTCATCTGAGAGAGGACGCTGTCTTCTCCCACGGGGACGATGGAGAGGTGGGTGGCCAGGAATGAGATACCCATAAAGAGGGACATGGCCATCACGCCCATCCAGGCCATCGTGACGGCAGCATTCTTGGATTCCGGTGGTTTGAACGCCTGCGTACCGTTGCTGATGGCCTCAATGCCGGTGAGGGCCGTACATCCGGCCGCGAACGCACGCATCAGCAGCCAGATGTAACCAAACTGGCTGACCGTACTCATTGCTTCAATATGCAGCGGATGGGGCGTCAACGGCGCACCGAAGACCCCAAAGTAGCGGGCCAGACCGAGAAAGATCACCACGAGCACCCCCCCGACAAAAGCATAGGTGGGGATGGCAAAGACGGTGCCGCTCTCACGCACGCCGCGCAGGTTGATCCAGGTGATCAGGACGATGGCGGTCAACGCCATCGCTACCCGATGATCGTCCAGGGCCGGGAAGGCCGAGGTTATGGCCCGGATGCCGGCAGAGACCGAGACGGAAACGGTCAATGTGTAATCGACCAACAGGGCCGCGGCTGCGAACAGAGAGGGGGTCGTGCCCAGGTTGTCTTTGGCGACTGTGTAGGCGCCGCCGCCGGCCGGATAGTGGAGGATCGTCTGCACGTAGCTGAAAATGACAAAAATGACCAGCGCGGCGATGCCCATAGCGATGGGCATGGTCATCTGCAAAGCCCCGCTGCCCAGCAGGATCAGGATGCCCATAATTGCCTCGGTGGCATAGGCATTGCTGCTAATGGGATCCGAGGCGAAGACGGCCAGGGCGCGCACTTTGTCCAGCCGCTCGTGGATGTCTGCACTGGTGGGAAACGGCGAACCAATTAGGACTCGATGAATTTGTCTATACGTCACGCAGCAAATCTCCTGTTTGGCTAAGAATCAATCTCTGTTCTCAGTCGATACCCCACGCCGGGTTCTGTCACGATATACCGCGGCCGCTCCGGCTCCAGTTTACGGCGCAGGTTACCGATGTTCACCCGCATAGGAAGCCATCGCCTCTCGTTCCCGATGTTGCGCTGCTTGCGTCTGGTCTCGCGCCTGCGCGGTCAGCGCACTGACCACCAAGCCGACTATGCAGTATACCGACAGATCGCCCTGAATCGAAATATGCAGTATACCGGCAGATCACCCTGAATCGAATCAAGAAAGATGGAAATCACATCAAGAACTTGTCAAAATCGCTGGCGAGGGACTTGCCAAGCGGAGACGGCTATGGCGGATCAGTAGCATAGACCGGGCGTCGGTCAAGCGCCGTAACCGATGCCCTCACACAAACGCTGCTGCAACCTGTACGCCCCC
This sequence comes from Chloroflexota bacterium, assembly GCA_016199425.1. Classification (GTDB taxonomy): domain Bacteria; phylum Chloroflexota; class Anaerolineae; order Caldilineales; family Caldilineaceae; genus JACQGT01. The sequence continues at coordinate 2,056 of JACQGT010000631.1, read as the reverse complement.
CAGCAGCACAAATCCCGCCGCAATCCAGCGGTCGCCGGGACGGTTGCCGAGATAGAACTGGCTGCCGGCCCGGATCAGCCACCAGACGGCAATCCAGAGGGTGAGCAGTCGGCCCGCAGTCGTACCCAGCCAATAGACTACGGCCAGATCAAAAACGCCGATGCTGACCAGCACGTAGCTGGCCGCGTGGTTCATCACCCAGCCGATGCCGTGGACGTCGCTCCGCTTTGTTGCATAGCGAATCGGCCCCAGGCGAAAGGGCGCGATGGGTGGGCCGTCTTTGGGGATGGCGTTCTCAAAATCCAGCAGTTTGGGGAAGAAAAAGTGGACGCTCCCCAACATCAGAGAGAAAAGGCCGACGACGCCCAGCGTAGCGATCAAAGCGATTATCCAGAGTTCATTTTCCATTTCTTCCTTTGTGCCTTTGTGCCTTTGTGGTGAAAATTATTGTAAATCCGTTCAGCCTGCGTTACAATTCGTTTGTATAATTCCATCCACCCCACCCCTGCCGGAGTGAAGCAATGGCTGACCAGCCCCACGTACTCCTCGTCTCCACCGACCACTGGCCCGCGCATCTGTTGGGTGCGGCCGGCCACTCCGCCATCCGCACACCCACGCTGGACACCCTGGCCGCCTCCGGTGTTCGCTACACGAATACCTACGCCGAGTGCCCGGTCTGCATCCCGGCCCGGCGCACGCTGATGACCGGCGTCTCTCCCCGCACCCACGGCGACCGGGAGTTCGCAGTGCAGGAGCCTATGCCCCGCCTGCCCACCCTGGCCCAGACCTTTCGAGACGCGGGCTACCAGGCCTACGCGGTGGGCAAACTCCACGTCTTCCCCCAGCGCGACCGCATCGGCTTCGACGATGTGATTCTGGCCGAAGAGGGCCGCCCGATTCTGGGCGCGATTGACGACTACGACCTCTGGCTGGCCGAGCAGGGCTATCCGGGCCTCTCCTACGGCCACGGCATGAGCAACAACGAGTACGTCTACCGGGCCTGGCATCTGCCCGAACGTACCCACGTCACCAACTGGGCCACGGAGCAGATGTGCCGGATGATCCGCCGCCGGGACCCCACCCGCCCCGGCTTCTGGTTTCTCTCCTACTGCCACCCCCATCCGCCCCTGGCCCCGTTCCAGTGGTATTGGGACTTCTACGCCGACGCCGACATTCCCCTGCCCCATAGCAGCCCCTGGGCCGCAGCCTTCGACGAGCTGCCCTATGCCCTGCGCGTGATCCAGCAGCGCTACGGCACAGAGTTCTCGCCCGCGGAGCTGCGGGGGATTCACCGGGCCTTCTACGCCCTCTGCACCCACATCGACCACCAACTGCGCCTGGTCATCGGAACGCTACGCGAAGAGCAACTGCTGGAAAACACAATCATCTGCTTCACCTCCGACCACGGGGATATGCTGGGCAATCACGGCCTGTGGGCCAAACGGCTCTACTACGACGACTCGGCCAACGTCCCGATGCTGCTGCTGGGACCGGCGGGCGACCCGCGCACACCGGCCGGGAGCATCGACGACCGCATCGTCGGCTGGCAGGATGTGATGCCCACTCTCCTCGATCTGGCGGGGATTCCCATCCCGGAGACGGTAGAAGGGCTGTCGATGGTGGGCGAGCAGCGGCGGGACTATCTCTACGGGGAAGTGGGCGACGGGCCGATGGCAACCCGGATGATCCGGGAGCAACAGTACAAACTGATCTACTACCCCACAGGCGATTGCACCCAACTCTTCGATATGGACGCCGACCCCCTGGAACAGAACGATCTGAGCGCGTCCCCGGACCACGCGCCGACGCGGGAACGGCTGACGGCCCGGCTGATCGGCGAACTCTACGGCGGCGACGAGTCGTGGGTGCAGGAGGGCAGGCTGGTCGGCGCGCCGGATCGGGAGTATCGACCCGGCCCCAATCGGGGGCTTTCCGGTCAACGGGGCATCCACTGGCCGCCCCCGCCCCTGGACTTGCGGGGCAAGCAAGTGGGGATGCCGGGATGAACAACTATTGCGTATCTCGTATTGCATAAGGTGGCGAAGCCACAAGGTTG
>JACQGT010000630.1 GCA_016199425.1 Chloroflexota bacterium | reverse complement strand
GGCCTGGCGGGGGCTGGCCCGGAACAATTCGGAGCCGTAGCGGGCGATGTCGTGGCGGGCTGTGCCTGTGGCGATCATCTCAATCGCGCAGCAGGCCAGACCAAAAAGCAGGGGCCAGGTACTGTTGGCCCGTCCCCAGTTGATCAGGCCATCCAGCGATGTGGTTACAATACCGTCGGGAGCTTTCTCTTCAAGACCCATGTGAATGCCTCGTAGTGCGTGGTGCGTGAACTTGCCTACGCACAACCCCGCTTACAGAAGTTATCAGTGAGCAGTAATCAGTGTTGAGCGTACCCGACTGCTTACTGATAACTGCCTCACTGATAACTGGCTACCCCCACTTCAGCGCGCCCTTTTTCCACTCGTAGATAAAACCGACAATCAATACGAAAAGGAAGGGTGCCATTGCGATCAGCGCAAAGACCCGCAGGTCGCGCAGAACCGCGGCCCAGGGATACAGAAAGATCACTTCAATGTCAAAAATCAGGAAGAGCACCGCCACCAGATAATACTTTACTGGGAAGCGGCGACGGGCATCGGAGAAGGGAATAATGCCCGATTCGTAGGGATCCAGCTTTTGCGTGTTCGTCTCTTTCGGACCCAAAACGGCCGGCAAAATCAGAACAAGAGCGCCAAAGCCAGCGCTAAGCACAATCATAATCAGCAGAGGCAAATAGTCAATTGCCATCGTGCGTCCCTTTCACTGCGACGGGCGCGGCAAACGCCACTATTTCAAGGAAAAACGCCACTCGGCACTCGTATGTGAGAGAGGGCGTCGACGTTGACCGGAACCAGAGATTGGGGTGGAATTTGTTCGTGCATTTTTACACGAACGGAGGCATTGTAGCACGGATGGATGGGGCTGTCAAAGCCATATCCGGTTTTGTGAAATTTGGAGCTTTGTTGTAGTGTAGACACCAATCTTCACCTTGCAGACTTTTCCAAATCAAAATCGCTATGCTATACTGCTAAACGTTTGTACTTTTCCACACAATCGGATTTTTGTACTGTAGGTTGGGTTCTTCCGGCAGAAGTCTGAGGGAATCGTCTTGATAATTTGCGCCGGAAGAACCCAACCTACCAAAGAGTGACTCAGGCAGGCACAAATCAGTCTTCGAAGGAGCGGCACGCATGCTGTCTCAGTACGCTTTCATCTTAATTATGTCGTCGATTGCGCTTATACTGCCGGTGGCGGCTATCTTAATGGGCCACATGCTGGGGCCGCGACGGCCCGACGCGGTGAAGAACGCAGTCTACGAGAGCGGTGTGGAGACCATCGGCGATACGTGGGTGCAGTTTCGCGCCCAGTACTACCTGATCGGTCTCGTCTTTGTGGTCTTTGATGTGGAAGCAATTTTCCTCTTCCCCATCGCCGTGGCTTATGAGCAATTGAGTATGTTCGCTGTCTTTGCCGCTATTTTCTTTGTTCTCCTGCTGGTCGTCGGCCTGCTCTACGACTGGCGCAAGGGTGCGCTGGAGTGGCAGTAGACCGAATGATTTGGACGCAGATAAACGCTGATTACGCAGATTCAATCCGCAAATTCTGCAATCCGTGTTCTTTTTAGTGAAATGATCGATTTGCGCGAACCCCTGGGGCTGGAGGCAGACGGATGCAAGGTTCAACGTGGAGTGATGGAATTGTCGGGCTGCTGACCGGACTGGGTCTGCCCGAAATGCTGGCCCTGGGCATCGCCTATGGGATCGGTGCCTTTATTCTCGTCAACTTCGGCATGATTTCGGCGCTGCTGTTGATTTGGATCACCCGCAAGGCGATTAGCCGGATGCAGGATCGTCTCGGCCCCAACCGTCTTGGCCCCTACGGTCTCTTTCAAACAGTGGCCGACGCCGCCAAGCTGATTTCCAAAGAGATCATTACCCCTAGCCAATCCGATTTTCTGGCCTACAATCTCGCCCCTGTGCTTTCCGTTTTCGGCGCTCTGATGCTGCTGGCCGTGGTTCCTTTTGCCCCTGGCCTGATCGGTGTGGACCTGAATATCGGGGTGCTGTTTGTCGTGGCCCTCGGCTCAATCGGTGTAATGGCGGCGCTGATGGCCGGCTGGGGCAGTAACAACAAATACGCGCTGCTGGCCGGCTTCCGGGTGGTGGCCCAGTTGCTCAGCTACGAAATTCCGATGGTACTCTCCATTCTCACCGTCGTGCTGCTCACAGGCACAATGAGCTTTGGCCGTATCGTTGAAGCCCAATCGCTGACCATCGGCGGCCTCAACTTGGGCATCGGCTGGTTCGGTGTGATGATGCCCGCCGCGATGCTCATCTTCTTTATCAGCTCGCTGGCCGAAGCTGAATTGACCCCCTTCGACCTCTTGGAAGCTGAATCCGAACTCATCGCCGGTTTCCACATTGAATATTCGGGGATGAAGTTTGCTATGTTCTTCCTGGCCCAGTTCGTCAACGCCTGGATTCTTTCGGCTCTGATGGCGATTCTCTTTCTGGGCGGCTGGCAAGGACCGGGTGTGGGTCTGCCCGTCATCGGCCCCATTCTGGGTTTTGGCTACTTCTTTGTGAAAGCCTATGCCGTCTATGTCCTGCAACAGTGGGTACGCGGCACTTTCCCCCGCGTCCGCATCGACCAGATGATGTACTTTGCCTGGAAGGTGCTGGTTCCTGCGATAGTCGGTCTGATCGTCGCGCAGGCGATTGCCCAGAAATTACCCTTCCCCGACCCGGTGATCTACGCCATTATCTTTGTGGCGAATATCGCTGCCATCTGGCTGGTGGCTACGATGTTGCAGCGCTATATCAAGGGCGAGAGCCTGCGCACCAAGCGCTCCTTCGAGCCGACATCTTTGATCGGCACGATGCAGGAAGCCAAAGAGTACGCGATGTACTAACGAGACACGTGAAGCGTGAAACGTGAGGGCATGTCACGCTTCACGTGTCAGCACGTACAAGCCATTGTTGTCGGGCGACATCCCGATCCAAAACGTCCTTTTTCTTTTCACCCAGGAAGCGCAGGTTTTTATGCCATTCCCACTGCCTCCCCTCCCGACCATCGGGCAACTGGTCTTCACAGGCATCGCCCTCTTCACCTGCGCATCGGCGCTGGGTGTGGTACTGGCCCGCAATCTTTTCCACGGCGCGCTGGCCCTGGTGGCAACGCTCTTTGGCGTGGCCGCTCTTTATGTGATGTTGGAAGCTGAGTTTCTGGCGGTCAGTCAGGTGTTGATCTACGTGGGTGCGATTTCCACCCTCATCGCTTTCGCCATTATGCTCACCCGCTCGATGATGTACGGCAAGACGTCGCCGCTGAACCGCCAGGCGGGTAAGACCGGCCTCTTCGCTGTGCTGATCTTCCTGGCGCTCTTTGGCTTTGTCCAGTCGATTCCCTGGCCGGCCAGCGCCGCGCCTGTGCTGGCCAACGAGTCGATGATCGCGGCATTGGGTGAGCAGTTTGTCACCAACTATGTGATCGCGTTTGAGGTGCTTGGCCTGCTCCTGCTGGTGGCTCTGGTGGGCGCAGTGATGTTGGCGCGGGATAACTAACGCAGGAGGACTCATCCGTGGTTCCATTGACCGGATATTTACTGGTAGGCGCATTTCTCTTTTCAGCGGGTCTCTACGGCGCGCTGGCGCGCCGCAATGCCATCGCCATTCTGATGAGCATCGAATTGATGCTCAACGCGGCCAACATCAATCTGGTGGCCTTCTGGCGCTACGGCGAAGCCCAGGCCGATCTGGCCGGGCAGGTCTTCGCCGTGCTGATCATCGCCCTGGCCGCGGCCGAGGCGGCCGTGGGTCTGGCGCTGATCATCGCCGTCTACCGGGAACGCAAGACTGTGAATGTGGACGAGTTGGATCTCCTGGCCGGGTAGGGTTTTTCGTAGGCCCGATTCCGGGAATCGGCCACGGGTTCTCTCGAATGTCCCTAATTCTCTGGCCGATTCCCAATCAGAGACGTATGTCCAAGCAGTTGCTGACGGGCACGCTGGAAGAGCAGTGTGATATCCTTGTCCAGATAGCCCAGGAAAAGATGAGCACAGGCAACTACACCGGAGCCTATCACGCGCTCAAGGAAGTGGTGAAGCACGCGCCGGACCGGCAGGATGCGGCGGCGCTGCTGGCTGTTGCCAAACAGCGCAAATCCGAGCAGACCCGTCTACTGCTGATTTCTCTGGCCGGTGCTATTCTCTTTGTGGGCATCGGTTCAGCCACCCGCCTGTTCGGTGATCCCTGGCTGTTGGTGCTGGGTTTTGTCGGTCTGCTCGTCGGCTATGGGGTGGGCAATCTGCTCAACAGCCTGCGCCGCCCCGCCAAGCCGGAGATGAAGTAAAAGGCATTAGGACGCAGATTACGCAGAAACCGCAGATTGACACAGATTTAGGAAGATAAGGACGCTGATTTCACTGAGAAAATGGATTCGCGTTGATTTACCCAGAGCAAATCCGTAAATTCTGTAATCCCTGTTCTTGATCAGCGCTGATCAATCCAAATCATGAAAATCTGCGTCCCATCTGCCCGGCTCATTTGAAGTTCTGATCGTCGTTATCGCGCGCGCAAATGAGGTCTCTCAATGGAAGGTATTTTCAACGTAGCGTGGATTGTGCCCATCCCACCCTTTCTGGCTTTTGTCGCTATCGTCCTGGGGTTGAACCGCAACAAGCGGGGCACAACACTGGTGGCAGTGGGCGCGGCAGCGATTAGCTGGATTCTGGGATGGGGCATTGCCATTGCCTCTTTCGTCACCGCACATTTCGGTGAACACCCCATCGACGAAGCGCTCTATGCCATCCCCACGGGGACGGGACAGTTTGTCATCGGCTATGCGCTGGACCCGGCCAACGCGCTGATGCTCTTTATGGTTCCCTTTCTGGTATTGATGATCTTCATCTATTCCAGTGGCTATATGACCTTCCCGGGACATCTGAACGCGGCGGCCTATCCCGAGGCGGCAGCCCAGGGCAAAGACCCCCGCTACAGCCGCTTCTTCGCCTACATCTCCCTCTTTGCCACGGGGATGCTGGGGCTGGTCGTCTCCAATAGTCTCCTGATGTTTTTCGTTTTCTGGGAGATTATGGGGCTGTGCAGCTACCTGCTCATCGGCTTTTGGTACGAAAAGCCTTCGGCCAAAATTGCGGCGGTCAAAGCATTCCTGACCACCCGCGTCGGCGATGCGCTTATGCTGATCGGGATGCTTCTGCTCTACATACGCAGCGAGCCGAGCAGTCTGCGCTTCTCCGAGCTTTTCACCGCCGAGAATCTGGAACAGTTGGCCCACAGCACAGCCAACGTTCCCTTCGTCGGGGAAGTTCCCTGGATTGCCCTGATTGCCATTCTGATCTTCTTCGGCAGCGTGGGCAAGAGCGCCCAGTTCCCGCTCCACGTCTGGTTGCCGGATGCTATGGAAGGCCCGACGCCGGTCAGCGCGATGATTCACGCGGCCACGATGGTTTCCGCGGGTGTCTTCCTGCTGGTGCGTATGTTCCCCCTCTACGAGGTGGCAGGCGAAGTTTCCGGCAGCGCACTGCAATTTGTAGCCTTTATTGGTGCATTTACGGCCATTTTTGCGGCGACGATTGCCATGGCCCAGTGGGATGTCAAGCGGGTGCTGGCCTACTCCACTATCAGCCAACTTGGCTATATGGTGGCGGCCATCGGCATGGGCGCTTATGTGGCGGCCCTTTTTCATCTGCTCACCCATGCCTTCTTCAAAGCCCTGCTCTTCCTGGGCTCCGGCAGCGTCATCCACGGGGTGGAGCACGGCTTCCATCACGCCCACGCCAGCCACGACGCGCACGGACACGACGACCACGGACAGCACGCCCACATCATCCAGCGCTCCGACGGCGCGCTCAACCCGCAAGACCCCCAGGACATGCGCAATATGGGCGGTCTGCTCCAGCGGATGCCCCGCACCGGCTGGACTTTCATCATCGGCGGTCTGGCTCTCTCTGGCTTCCCGCTGATCACCGCCGGTTTCTGGTCGAAAGACGAGATTCTCGCCAGCGCCTGGGGCGGCAACCACCTGTGGGTCTTCGGCACGCTGGCCCTGTCCGCCTTTCTGACCGCCTTCTATACGATGCGCCAGATCGGTCTGACTTTTCTGGGCAAGCCCCGCTCCGACGGTGCGATCCACGCGCCGGAGAGTGTGGCGGCCATGACCACACCCCTCATACTGATCAGTTTCTTTGCGATTGTGGCCGGTTGGGTGGGCATTCCCGAACACTTCCCGGTCATCGGCGGGCTAGTCCCCAACTGGATCGAGCACTTCCTCGAACCCTATATGGAGTACTTGCACCTGCACGCCCACGTGCTGGAATTTGACATCGTTCCTCTGGCAACCTCTCTGGTCGTGGCATTGGGCGGTCTGGGTCTGGGTTATGTGGTCTACGGCCAGGGCTTGAAGGAGGGGCAGATCGACCCCCTTGCCAAATTGCTCGGCCCCATCTGGTGGGCGTGGCACCGCAAGTATTGGGTGGACGAGCTCTACAACAGCACGATTGTGGCTTTCACAATGGCTCTGTCCAAGTTCCTGGCGCTCTTTGACCGGGAGTGGGTGATCGACGCCCTGGTCAACGCCATCGGACGCGCGGCTCTCTGGTTGAGCGCTGTGGCGGCTGCCTTTGACCGGCTGGTGGTGGACGGCACAGTGACCGGTCTGGGCTGGCTCTCGGATCAGGCCGGCAGCATTACCCGT
>JACQGT010000629.1 GCA_016199425.1 Chloroflexota bacterium | reverse complement strand
GTCGTAGGATTCTTCGCTGGTTTCCAGCAGGTCGGCGCGCACGCGCGGGGCCATGCCCGCGTTGTTGACCAGCAGATCGATGCGGCCAAAGCGGGCCAGGCTCTCCTGTACCAACCGCTCCCGGTCTTCCGTCAGCCCGATGTCGGCCTGGACGATGAGGGCCTGACCGCCGGCCTGTTCCACCAGCGCGGCGGCTTCCTGAGCCGCGGCCGCGTTGCCCCGGTAGTTGACGACGACGGCCCAGCCGTGGGCGGCCAGCCCCAGGCAGATGCCCCGCCCGATGCCCCGGCTGCCGCCGGTGACGATGGCTGTTTTTTGCATTGGATGCTCTCCCAAAAGCAGGGGTGAGGAGGAAACTTGTGCAGCTATTGTAATCTCTACACCCTCTCCTCCGGGTCGAAGAGCCGCTTGTATTCCAGCACAGCGAAGCGGTCCGTCATCCCCGCGATGTAGTCGCAGACGACCCGGCGCAGACCGCCCGGCTGGGTGTCCACCCGCTGCTGGGTGGCGGTGGGCAGTTGCTCCGGTTCGGTCACAAAAGCGTCGAAGAGACGGCGCACGATGCGGTCCGCTTTGGAAGCCATGCGCACCACCCGGTAATGGCGGTAGAAATTGGTATAGAGAAAGCTCTTTAACGCCCGGTTCTCCTCGGCCAGTTCTGCCGAGTAGCAGGCCACATTCTCCGGCAGGGCACGCAAATCCGCCAGACTCTCCACCCCCTGCTGCTCCAGCCCGGCGGAGGTGGCGGCGATGGCGTCGCTGACTTCGATCCCCACCAGACGGCGGATGAAGCGGTGGCGGGTCAGTTCGTCGTTCAGGTCCACCCCCCCGGACATACCCAAACTCGCCACCACCCGTTGGGCAAGCGCCAGTTCCAGCACAGCCTCGGCCTTCAGAATCCCCGCACGCAGCCCGTCGTCCAGATCGCTGGTGTTGTAGGCGATCTCGTCGGCCAGATTGCTCAACTGGCATTCCAGCGTGCCCCGTTCATCCGGGCAATAGTCGCGCGCGTCCACCACATCGTAGGCGGTGTCGTGCTTGACCACACCTTCCCGCACTTCGTAGGTCAGGTTCAGCCCCGGATGCTCCGGGTAGCGCCGCTCCAATTCGGTGATGATGCGGTAGGTCTGCTTCTGGTGGTCATAGCCGCCGTAGACCGCCATTAGTCTGTTGAGCGTCGTCTCGCCTGTGTGACCGAAGGGCGGATGGCCCAGGTCGTGGGCCAGACAGATGGCCTCGTTCAGGTCTTCGTTGCAGCCCAGAGCACGGGCCAGGGTGCGCCCGATCTGGGCCACTTCGATGCTGTGGGTGAGCCGGTTGCGGTAGTGATCGCCCTCGGAATAGACGAAGACCTGCGTCTTGTATTCCAGGCGGCGGAAAGCGGTGGTATGGACGATACGGTCCCGGTCGCGCTGGTAGGCGGTGCGATAGGCGTGTTCGTCTTCCGGGTAGACCCGGCCCCGGGAGTGGCTGTTGCGCATGGCAAAGGGGGCCAAAATCGCCTCCTCCCGACGCTCCAATTCCTGGCGTGGTATCTGCATGGCAGCCTCCTCTCCTGTCAAGGTGAAAACACAGATTACAGAATTGACGGATTTGTGTACCGTTGGGGGCGAAGGCGTCTGATTCCTGGAATCGTGTGCCCCAGACAGAATTTGCGGATTTGCTTGTTCCAGTATAGCACAGTATCCGATTTCCTTTCTCCCCGCTTCGGTGTACAATGCACCCAACGCCCCGCGCAAGTCGATGTCCGCCGTGTAGAATGCAGAAAGGAGCAGCCAATGCCCAGTCCTTTTCCGGGTATGGATCCCTATCTTGAAAATCCTGCGCTCTGGCCCGATATTCATTCGTCCTTGATTGCGTACATACGGGAGGAGCTGCAACCCCAGGTGCGCCCCAAATACATTGCCCGCATCGGTGAACGGGTGGAACTGACCGATCTGGGACGGGCCTACATTCCTGATGTTCTGGTCGTACATCCTCCTCTGTCCACCTTTGGCGGCCCGGTCGCTGCTGGTGTGCTGGTGGCCGACGAACCAGTTACAATTGAGATGCTGGAAGAAGAACGCCGCGTGCCTTTTATCGAAATCATCTCGCGCGAGTTCGGCGATGTGGTGACGCTGATCGAAGTACTCAGCCCTGCCAACAAAACAGGTGCAGGACGGGAGCAATATCTGCATAAACAGCGCGATATTCTGTACTCCCAGGTCAATCTCGTGGAGATCGATCTGCTGGGCGATGGGCGGGCCACGACACTAGCGCGCAACGCCCCCATCGCTGAGACGCCCTACTGGCGCTATATTGTCAGCATCTCCCGGGGCGCGCTGCGCGGACGGCTCGAAGCCTACCCCATCTCCCTGCGCGACCGCCTGCCCCGCTGTCGCATCCCTCTGCGCCCGGAAGACGAGGACGCGGTGCTGGACTTGCCCGCGGTCTTCACCCGCTGCTATGACGTGGGCGGCTACGATCTGCTCATCGACTACACCCAGCCGCCGCCGGTCTCCCTTTCCCCCGCAGACGAGGAGTGGATCGCCGCACTCCTGGCAGCGCAAAGGAACGGAGTAAAAATCCGTGAAAATCCGTTCCATCCGTGAAATCCGTGACCTTTTTTAGGAAACCCCCATGCCCACACCCGATTTCGACCCTCATCCTTTCCGGCTTCGTTCCTACTACAAAGGAGACCCACCCTATGCTCGCTGGCCTGATGATGGACTACCAACTGACGATTGACCGCATTGCGGAACACGCCAACCGGATGTTCCCCCACAAGAAGATCAAAACGAAGCTGCCCAGCGGGGAGATGCACGAATACACCTACGCCGACTTCTACGGGCGGGTGAAACGGCTGGGCAATGTGTTGACCGGTCTGGGCGTGCAGCCGGGCGACCGGGTGGGCACCTTTGCCTGGAACAACTACCAGCATATGGAACTCTACTTCGGCATCCCCGGCGCGGGCGCGGTCTGCCACACCCTGAACATCCGTCTCTTCCCGGAACAGTTGGCCTACATCATCAACCACGCCGAGGACAAAGTAATCTTTGTCGATGGCTCGCTGCTGCCTCTGCTGCAGCGGGTGGCGGACCAGATCAGCGGCGTGGAGCATTTTGTGCTCTTCAACGCGCCCGCCGGTGTGGAGACGAACCTGCCCGGCGCAATCCACCACTACGAGGATCTGATGAGCGCGGCGGACGACGACTTCGCCTGGCGTTCCACCGACGAGAAAATGGCGATGGGTCTCTGCTATACCAGCGGCACAACCGGCAACCCAAAGGGCGCGCTCTACAGCCACCGCAGTATGTACCTGCATACAATGGGCGCGTGTCAGGGCGCGGCTTTGGGGCTGACCGAGCGGGATATTGTGCTGCCGGTAGTGCCCCAGTTCCACGCCATGGCCTGGGGGCTGCCCTACGCCGCGGCTTTTGTCGGCTCAGAAGTCGTGATGCCCGGCCCCCATCTGCAACCGACGGCCCTGGCCCAGATGATCGAAGAGGAACGGGTGACGGTGGCCGCGGGCGTGCCCACCATCTGGAACGGTCTCTACCACGAGCTGAAGAATCACCGGCGGGATATTTCGTGCATCCGTGCGCTGGTGGTGGGCGGATCGGCCATGCCCCGCGCCCTCATCGAAGCCTACGAAAGCCAGTTGAATGTGAACGTTCTCCACGCCTGGGGCATGACGGAGATGTCGCCGCTAGGGACGGTCTCCCGGCTGCTCAGCACCCACGCCGACCTGCCGGATCACCGCAAGTGGGATATGAAGGCCAAGCAAGGCTACGCCATCGGCGGGGTGGAGATGCGCATCGTCAACGACGCCGGCGAGGAGCTGCCCTGGGACAGCACGACAATGGGCGAGTTGCAAGTGCGCGGGCCATGGGTTGTCAAGGACTACTTCAAGATGGAAGGGGGCAACGACAACTTCACCGCCGACGGCTGGTTTCGCACGGGGGATGTGGTGACGATCAGCGAGGACGGCTTTATGACCATCACCGACCGCACCAAAGATCTGGTCAAGAGCGGCGGCGAGTGGATTTCGTCGGTGGAATTGGAGGGGCTGCTGATGGCCCACCCCAAAGTGCTGGAGGCCGCGGTCATCGCCATCCCCCATCCCCAGTGGCAGGAGCGCCCCCTGGCCGTCGTTGTCCCCACAAAAGACGCGGGCGAATTGACCCCCGCTGAATTGCAGAGCTTCCTGGAAACGCAAGTCGCCCGCTGGTGGCTGCCCGACGCCTACGCCTTCATCGCCGAAATTCCCAAGACGAGCGTGGGCAAATTCGACAAAAAAGTGTTGCGCCAGCGCTATGCGGAGGGGGAGTTGTCCTAATTGTTGTAGGGGCGCATGCTTGCTGCGCCCGCTTTTGGTCACGGGCGCAGCAAGCATGCGCCCCTACGATTCTACAAACTCTATCTGGTTTCCTATAATGACAGCACAAAGCAACGCACACAACGCTACCGTAACCGTCCGTCTGGACGGCAGCCGAACGCCCCTGCGCCGCATCTGGCGTTCTGTGGGCTACGACGAACCCAACTACACCTACACCCCCAGCGGGCGCGAATTGCTGGGCAAGCTGGGCGGGATGTCCGACGCGCCCTATTTCATCCGCTGCCATTTTATCCTCTGCTCCGGCGATGGCACGGGCAGGCTCAAATGGGGATCGACGAACGTCTACAGCGAGGACGCCGACGGCAATCCGGTCTACTCCTGGACGCTCATCGACCGCATTCTGGACGCAACCATCGAAACGGGCTGCATCCCCTTTGTGGAGCTGGGCTTTATGCCGGAAGCGCTCTCCACCGCGCCGGCGGGCACGCCCTACGACGACCCCCGGCACGGCGGCTGGCGCTTCCCCCCCAAAGACTACGGGCGCTGGCTGGAGCTGATCCGCCACCTCGCCAGCCACTGTCTGGAACGCTACGGGCTGGCCGCGGTCAGCCGCTGGTATTGGGAGCTGTGGAACGAGCCGGACATCTTCTACTGGACGGGCAGCAGCGCGGAATTCTGCCGTCTCTACGATTACACCGAAGCCGGTCTGCACGCGGTCCTGCCCCAGGCCCTTCTCGGCGGTCCCGCCACCACCAGCAGCGCTCTGCGTCCCCAATCCAACCAATTCCTGCGCGACTTCCTGGAACACATCACCCACGGCGTCAATTCCCTCACCGGCCAGCGGGGTACACGGCTCGACTTCATCAGCTACCACTCCAAAGGCGGCGGCTACGGGGTGGAACCCAACGCGGCCAAGAAGACGCCGACGATGCGCACACTTCTCAGCAATGTGGCAGCCGGTCTGGCGGTGATCAACGACTTCCCCGCACTGGCCGGGCGCGAGGTGATTCTCTCCGAGTGCGACCCGGACGGGTGGGCCGCGGGCAGCATCCACGACAACCCCAATCTGGCCTATCGCAACTCCGAGTACTACGCCAGTTACGTGGCCTGCACGGCCAACAAACTCATCGACCTGCGCGCCGAAGGCGGGGCGCGCATCGACGGGATGCTCACCTGGGCCTTTCAGTTTGAGAACCGGGAGTATTTCGAGGGCCACCGCTCGCTCAGCACAAACGGCATCGACAAGCCTGTGCTGAACGTCTTCCGGCTGCTGGCGAAGCTGGGCAGCGTGCGTTTGCCCCTGGAAAGCAATGATCACGAAGGCGCGAAGGGACGCGAAGAAACGCGAAGGGGTGCGCCGGACAACGAGAATTCGCCGCCCGACATTTCGGGCATGGCCGCCACGGACGAGAGCGGCGGCGTGCAGATCTTTCTGTGCAGCCATCACGACGACTGGGATGTGGACGTTTCGACCGAAGTCAGCGTCGTTCTGTCGGGTCTGGACCCGAATCGGACATATGCGGTCCAGCGCTCTCTGGTTGCGCGGGGGAGCAGCAACGCCTACACCGCCTGGCTGGCAATGGGCAAACCCCAATCGCCCAGCGCAACGCAGATTGCCGAACTGCGCGCGGCGGCCCGCCTGAAAACCGAGAAGGTGGGTGACTTCGTTGCAACCGACGGCAACGGTACACTGGCGATGACGCTGCCCGCGCACAGCGTCTGCCTGCTCCAACTCATCCCAGCCTGAGCGGGTTGGGTTCTTCCGGCACAATCACAAAGGAATTCCCTCACACTCCGCGCCGGAAGAACCCAACCTGCCTTAAACTGACCTACCGCAGGGGCAGGGGCATCAACCCCAGTGCGCGCACGGCCCAGGGCAGCGCCGTTTCCAATTGCCTCCGTTGCACCCAGCGCACCCGGGGCGCGTCGGGGATCTGCGGCAGACCGGCGCGAGCCGCAAAAAAGCCGGATACCCACGCTGCCACCTCCGGCGCATCGGGCAATATCACTTCGGGGTCCGGGCCGCCTTCGTAGGCAAGACTGGGCAACCAAAAGCCCAAATCGAGGCGGGGAAATGATAAGAATCGGCTCCTCCTCGTCTTCCTCCCAAGCCACCAGCCGGGGCATAAAGTCACCGCTGATCCCGTTGTAGACACGAATCTCGCGCTGGATGAAAGCAGCGGTCAGCGGCGTCACGCCGATTTTGACAAAGAAAGCTGCGCCGCCGCTGTGGCACAAGAGCCGAAGCGCGGGTGTGTAGCCGCCATCCACTGACCGGCAGGAGTCGATTTTTGCGCCAAGCAGGTGCTCCACACGCCAGAGCAGTCGATCGGGCAGCAATTCTGACAGCATATCGTTTCGTCAATCCTCCAACAAATCTTCATTTTGTGCGCGACATTCTATCGCCCAGCGTGGGATCCCGTCATCCCCAATGGGTAGAGTAGTCTACCCCTGTCGAGAGCGGAATACAAGCGATACTTTTGCAGGACACTTCTGTACAAACTGCACAACCTCTCCCGCTGAATTTTGGTCAGAATCGACGACGAATCCGGTAGCCGAAACTGCTATATTTGTCCCATCTCAACATTTGTACAATCTTGCCCACCCGCGTTGCTCTGAAAACGCGGGACGCAGATGACGCTGATTGAATTGATCGACGCTGATAAAATCTGCGCAGATCAGTTGTTTCTGCGCAAATCAGCGTCCGTTTTTCATCCCTATCAGTGCCAGCAGGTATGACGCCTGCTCCGGGAACCATCCAATGACAGAAACCGCGTCACCGCCCCTACTCGAAGCCCGCCAGATCGTCATGCGTTTTGGCGATCTCCTCGCCAACGATCACGTGGACCTGGCCCTGCACCCCGGCGAAATCCACGCGGTGCTGGGCGAAAACGGCGCGGGCAAAAGCACAATTATGAAGATTCTCTACGGCCTCTACCAGCCCAGCGCCGGGGAGGTGCGGGTGGACGGCGCGCCGGTCCACTTGCGCACCCCCGCCGACGGGCGGGCCCGGGGCATCGGAATGGTCTTTCAGAACTTCCGCCTGATTCCCGCTATGACCGTCTGGGAAAACATCGCCCTGGCCCTGCCCGAACTGGGCAGCCGCCTCAACCCCCGACAGATTCGCGCCCGCATCCGGGAGACCGCCGAACGCTACGGGCTGGAAGTGGACCCCAGCGCGCCGGTCTGGCGGCTGGATGTGGGCGAACGCCAGCGGGTGGAAATTGTGAAAGTCCTCCTCACCGGCGCGCGCATTCTCCTCTTCGACGAGCCAACCAGCGTCCTCGCCATCAGCGAAGTGGACGCCTTTCTCGACCTGCTGCGCCAACTGCGGGACGAGGGCTACGCCGTCCTTTTCGTCACCCACAAAATTCAAGAGGTGCTGCGCTGCGCCGACCGGGTGACGGTTATGCGCCGGGGCAAAGTCGTCTACAGCGGCGACGACGTGGCGAGCCTGGACGAACCCGCGCTTGTGACCCATATGGTGGGTCGTTGGATTCCGCCCCTGGCTGTGGCCCATACCAGCAAAGCCGACGCGCCCCCGGTCCTGGAAGTGATCGATCTGAGCATTCAGGACGAGCGGGGCTATACAATTCTGGCCGGCGTCAATTTCAGCATCGGGCCGGGGGAGATTGTGGGCGTGGCCGGGATTGCCGGCAACGGCCAGTTGGAGCTGGCCGAAGCCCTCACCGGTCTGCGGCCCGTGCAGAAGGGGCAGATTCGGGTGCGGGGCGCAGAGCTGGCCCACAGCAGCCCGGCCCAGTTTTTGCAGGCAGGGGTGGCTGCGCTGCCCGAATCCCCCATCGAACACGCGGTGGTGCCGGGGCTGACTGTGCTGGAGCATATGGTGCTGGGCGGTCTGCCCGAACACCACCGGGGGTTGGGCGTGGACTGGCCGCGCATCCGGGCCGAATTCGCCGCGCTGCCCGAAGTGGAGACCCTCAAAGTGGCCGCGCCGGATCGCCGGGCCGACCAGCTTTCCGGCGGCAATGTACAGCGGATGATGCTCAGCCGCATCTTTGCCCTGGACCCGCAAGTGCTCATCGCCAGCTACCCCAGCCGGGGGCTGGATGTGGCGACCATTCGCGCCGTCCATCAGGCCCTCTTGCGCCGCCGGGAACAGGGGTCGGCCATCCTCATCTTTTCCGAAGACCTGAACGAACTCTACGCCTTATCGGATCGCCTGCTGGTCATCTCCCACGGCGCGGTCAGCCGTCCGGTGGACCCGCAAACCACCGACGCCTATGCCGTGGCCGCGATGATGACCACCCTTCGACAGGGTTTCGACGGGCTCAACCTACCAGCTCAGGACACCGCCCACAGCGACCACGCCCACGAAGTGAGGGTCTAGGCCATGCAAGAGACGATTGCTCTGCCCAATGCCACCCCTGCCGGTCAACGCCGGGCCATCCCCTTCGCCACACTGCTGCGCTGGCTGCTGCTCGCGCTGGGGCCGCTTTTTGTCTTTGCCCTCTTTCTCCTAACAGTCGGCGCAGACCCGCTGAAGACCTACCGGGCGATGTTTCTCAGCGCGCTGGGCGACGGCTTCGGTCTGGCGGAGGTGCTGATCCGGGCTGCGCCTTTTGTGCTGGGCGGGCTGGCAACCGCCCTGCCCGCCCGCACCCGACTGGTCAATGTGGGCGCGGAGGGACAGATGGCTCTGGGCGCGCTGGCAACGACCTTCGCGGCCATGGCCCTGGGCGAACGCTTCCCGGCCTGGGCCACGCTGCCGGCGCTGCTGGTGGCTGGGGCTGCGGGGGGCGCGCTCTGGGCTGGTGTCTCCGGTCTGTTGCGCACCCGCTTGCAGGTGAACGAGACGATTTCGACGCTGCTGCTCAATTACGTGGCCGGCCTGGTGGTCATCTTCTGCGTCCACACGGTTCTGAAAGACCCGGCCTCCTTCAACTGGCCCTTCTCGCCCCCCTTTGCCGAGCAGGCGCGCTGGGTGACAATCGGCGGCACCCGCCTGCACTGGGGGGTGATCGTCGCGCCGCTGGCCGCCCTGCTGGTCTGGTACTTTTTGGCCCGCACCCGCTGGGGGCTGCATCTGCGGGTGGTGGGCGGCAACCCGGAAGCGGCGCGGCGGGCCGGTTTCAATGTGGAGCGCATCCAACTGCTGGTCTTTCTGGCCGCGGGCGCGTTGGCGGGCATGGCCGGGATGTTGGAAGTGGCGGGGGTGGAGGGCCGTCTGCGCCCCACCACCGGCGTAGGGTTTGGCTACGTGGGCTTCCTGGCCGCGTGGATGGTGGGCCATCACCCCCTGGGATTGGTGGCGTCGTCCCTGCTGCTGGCCGTCCTGGCCGTCAGCGGCGACGCCCTGCAAATCACCGCCCGCCTGCCCGCCTCGTCGGTGAATATCCTGATGGCCTTTGTGTTGATCGGCATCCTGGCGCGGGTAGGAAAACGTATTGCGTAATCCGTATTCCGTATTCCGTATTCCATCCGTAGGGACAGCGCCCCTGTGCCTGTCCGTCCTGCACGGGGGTACGCCCCTACCGGTATCTACCCAGCCATTATCGAAACCTGGTAGGTTGAGCCTGTCGAAACCAAGCGGGTAGATCGAGTGGGTAGACCCGTTCGCTTGATTTCGATACGCCTCGAAGACTCGGCTACTCAATCAGCGCTCACTGGACTGGTAGCC
>JACQGT010000643.1 GCA_016199425.1 Chloroflexota bacterium | reverse complement strand
TCCTGAGCCTGTCGAAGGGTCGATCTTTTCGCCGTACGGAGTAGGATTGGACGGCCCCCCATTGAAGGCTATCCCTTCTGTTTAGGCGTGGAGACCGCTAACGCATTCGTCTCTGCATCTTTGCGCCTCTGTGTTAAGGCTTCTATCTGCGCGCGGTGAGGTCGCCACAGGAGCAGATAATAGAGCCAACTGCGCACGTAGCGCGGCCAGACATCCAGCACCCGGAAGTTGGATTCGCCATTGGCCCGCACATACTCGTGGGTTGCCACTTCGCCCAGCCGGTAGCCCAGGCGCACTGTTTTGATGACCATTTCCTGCTCAATCGTCGTGATATTTTCCTGCAAGCCCAGAGCCAGGGCCACATCCCGGCGGATGGCCCGGAAGCCATTCTGGCAGTCGGTCAGACGCACGTTCTGGGTGTAGTTGACGCTGAGGGTGATGATCTGGCTGCCGAAGAGTCGTACAAACTGGTGCAGAGTGGCGTGGAGTTCGTCGCTGCCGCCCAGCATCCGGGAGCCGGAGATGTGATCGGCGTGGCCGTCGATAATCGGCTGGACGAGCGCCGGGATGTCCCTCGGGTCGTGGCTGCCGTCGGCGTCCACAAAGACCAGCACATCGCCGGTCGCCCGCGCCATCCCCACCCGGAGGGCGTCGCCTTTGCCCCGCGCATTGTCCAGCACGACGGTCGCGCCCATCGCCTCGGCAATCTGCCGGGTGTCGTCGTTGCTGTGGCCGTCCACCACCAGCAGTTCATCGGCGAAGGGCGCGGCCACTTCCAGCACCGGGCGCAGGTTGACCGCTTCGTTGCGGGTGGGGACGATAACCGTCACCCGCCAGACGCGGCCATCGGGCCCTGTGCGGTTGATGGCAGCGGGGCGACGGGGGCGGGTGTACCAGACGGGCAGGGCAGGGGTCACAGCGGCCTCGGAGAAATCGGAATGGAACGCGGATTTTGCGAATCAAGTGGATGACTCTACCGCAAAAAGGTCTTTCAGCCACGGGTGAACGCGGATAAACGCGGATTTCTCTCCTGAATTCCTCCGCGTTTCCTCCGCGAACTCCGCGTCTCCGCGGTGAAATTCCCCTTTTTACAGTGGACTCAGCGGATTGAGGCGGATTCATTTTGTACGTCACATAACTTTACCACTTGGCCGGGGATCGCCAAATTACGGGTTCCTACGCTCGCGTCCAGCCAGAGTCCTTGCCACCAGACTGGCAGTTGTGCTACTATGCGCGGGAGTATCTATACTTTGCACAGGCATACATTGTGATACCGGGAAGGGAAATGATCGATGGAGAACAAACTGATTGTATCCGATCCAAGAGTAATGATGGGTAAACCGGTTGTAGCGGGTACGCGCATAACCGTCGAACTGATCCTGGAAAAACTTGCGGCGGGTGAAAAGCCTGAGCAATTGTTGGACGCTCACCCTCGGTTGACTCGTCCTGCAATCAGCGCAGCCCTGGCCTTTGCTGCTGAAGCGTTGAAAGCCGATGTGGTTTACCCGGTGCCGGGGTTTGCGCAATGAACCTGCTGGCCGACGAAGGCGTGGAACGACAGATCGTTGAGCAGCTAAGAGCGGATGGACATCACGTTGCCTACATCGCGGAGATGTCCCCCGGTATTCGCGATGAAATAATCCTTGCCCAGGCAAACTCAGAGCGGGTATTGCTGCTCACTGCCGATAAGGATTTTGGCGAGCTCGTCTTTCGCCAGCGACTCGTCTACGAAGGGGTAGTATTATTGCGGTTGGCCGGCGTGACGAATGACACAAAGGCGGTGATTGTCGCGGGTGTCTTGGGAAAACGAGGGAAAGAAATGACCGACGCCTTTAGCGTCATTACCCCCGGTAACGTCCGGATCCGAAAACGAGGGAGATGAGCTTTGGCAGAATTCGTCTCCGGCCTTACCCTTTGCGGCCAATTTTACAGCGGAGCTATTCGCCCTATCCTGGACGACGCCTTCCCCGCCCTGGCCCACAGCGCCGCGCTCATCGGCAGCGGCTCGGAAGTGCTGGGCTTTGACGATGAAATGTCCACGGATCACCACTGGGGACCCCGGGTGCAACTGTTTGTGGGCGAAGATGACCACCTGGAAGTGGCCGACCCGATCCACACGGCCCTGGCGAATCGCCTACCCTACACCTTCCGGGGCTATTCCACCAACTTCAGCGAACCGGACCCCACGGACAACGGCGTGCAACTTCTCACTGTGCTGCAAAGCGGGCCGGTCAACCACCGGGTGAGCGTCTCCACCGTCCAGGGCTTCGTCCAAAACTATCTGGGCTTCGACATCACCCAGCCGCTGACGCCCGCGGACTGGCTCACCTTTCCCCAACAGAAGCTGCGCGCCCTCACCGCCGGCGCGGTCTATCACGACGGGATCGGGCTGGAAGAGATGCGCGCCCGCTTCGCCTGGTTTCCCCAGGATGTCTGGCTTTATCTGCTGGCCGCGGGTTGGGCGCGCATCGGCCAGGAGGAACATCTGATGGGGCGGGCCGGGCTGGTGGGTGACGAACTCGGCTCAGCGTTGATGGGGTCGCGGCTGGTGCGAGATGTGATGCGCCTGGCCTTTGCGATGGAGCGGCAATACGCGCCCTATCCCAAGTGGTTTGGCACGGCCTTTGCAAAACTGGCGTGTGCGGCGGAGCTAACACCCCATCTGTTGGCCGCGCAGACCGCTTCTACCTGGCAGGCGCGCCAGGCCCATCTGATCCCCGCCTACGAGACGCTGGCCCGCATGCACAACCGGCTGGGGCTGACCGATCCCCTGCCGGAGACCACCCGCCAATTCTTTGGCCGGCCCTTTCAGGTCATCGCCCTGCACGGCTTTGCCGACGCGCTTCTGGCGCAGATCAGCGACCCGGCGATGCAGGTTATCGCACAGCGTCGTCCCATCGGCAGCATCGATACGATCAGCGACAACACCGATTTGCTGGAAGGGACAAACTGGCGGCCTAGCCTGAGACTACTATGGGCAATATAGGCAAATCGCAGCAATTTGTGGGCGGTTCGTGGTATACTGTAATGAGAATGTGCGTGTTGGTTTGATGACAGGAAAGGAGCTTTCGATGAGCTACGCGGAAATTGTGACAGAGGCGAAGCGGCTTCCTTTACAGGAACAATTGATGCTGATGGAGGAGTTGGTGCAAATCTTTCGTCAGGTGTTGGCCCAGAAGAATGGCAAGACGGGTGAGAATGGAGTGCCCCATACTGTACTCGCAGAATTTTCTAGCCCAAACGCTTTGCGGGAATCCGAATCCATCAGTTCACGCTACTCTGCCAATAAGATGGCTGGCATTCTTCGGCCAGACGGCCCCCTGCCATCTGACGAAGATTTGAAGGAAATGTATATCGACTATCTGGCCGAGAAGTACCAGTAATGATAAGAAAGATTTCTCCGGGTCATCTCTCTCTGTCTATACACCCGCCGAATTATTGGCGTTGTTGGAAAACCCCACCTGATCCACCCGAAAGGACAACCCAATGGCCCCCCGTATCGTTGACCTGACCCGCGTCATCCGGCCCACCGGAGCGGACGCTGAGCGCAAATTCGTCGTCAACATCCACGACGCGCTGGCCGAAATCCCCGGCAAAGAACGGCCCGCCGGCGAGTGGTATGTGATGTCTGACGTAGCGCTGATGAACCACGTGGGCACCCACATCGAAATGCCTTTTCACTGCCTGAAAGAGGGAGCAGACCTGGCGCAAGTGCCGGTGGAGCAGCTCTGCGGCGAAGCGGTGATCCTGGATCTGACCGGCGCTGAAGCCGAGTTCGGCGTGACGCTAGAACAGGTGCAGGCGGCGGCGCAAGCAGCGGGCGGCGTGCGCCCCGGCGACATCGCCTTTGGCCGGATGGGGCCGACAAAATACTTCTCCAGCGCGGGGCTGGCCTGGCTGGTGGAGCAAGGGATCAAACTGATGGGGGTGGATTCCGGCGGGGTGGAGCTTTCCCACGACACCACCCACGCCAACGTCAACCACCTGCTCCTCTTTCGGGCGGGCATCCCCCTTATCGAAAACCTGACCAACCTGGGCAGCCTGACAAAGAGCCGGGTGCAGGTCTACGCGCTGCCTGTGCCTGTCAGCGGTCTGGACGCCTTCCCTCTGCGCGTGATTGCCGTGGAATGAGCAGGCAAGAAACGTAGGGCGGATTGGCAATCCGCCCCGCGACATTAGGTGACCCAACGAAATAGCTGAGAGGATTTGAAGTCGATGGCTGAATCGCAGCGCTCGAACAGAGAGACGAATACCCGCCCCATCCCCAACCACCTGAAAATCATCACCGTCGCCCAAATGCAAGCGCTGGAACGCACGGCCAACGAGGGCGGCCACTCCTACGCGCAGATGATGGAACGGGCGGGCGCGGCAGTGGCCGAGGCGATCCGGGAGCGTTTCCCCGCAGCCGATGAAACGCCTGTGCTGGTGCTGGCGGGGCCGGGCAACAACGGCGGCGACGGGCTGGTCTGCGCCCGCCACCTCCACGACGCCGGCTACCCTGTGCGGCTCTACATCTGGCAGCGGCGCACCGAACCGGAGCACGACTACCAGGAGCATTTCGGCCAACTGGCGGCCCGGGGCGTGGAAAGTGTGCGCGCCGACGCCGACGGCGACTTCACCGCTCTGGCCGAATGGCTGCACCGGGCCGCAGTGGTGGTGGACAGTCTGCTGGGCACGGGCAGCAACCGTCCCATTGAAGGCAGTCTGGCCGGGCTTCTGGATCAGGTGAATGAGGTGCGGGTACAACGGCAGCAGGAGGAGAACAGCGGCAGACTGACGGTTGTGGCGGTGGACTGTCCCAGTGGGATGGATTGTGATACGGGCAGCCTGGACCCCCACGCGGTTTCGGCGGATGTTACCGCCACTTTTGCCTATGCGAAGAGCGGACATTTTCGCTTTCCCGCAGCCAATTTCCTGGGCCAACTGGTGGTGGTGGACATCGGCATCGCGCCCGCTCTGGCCGATAACATCCACACCTTCGCCCTGGCCCCAAAGTATGTGGCCCCGCTCCTCCCCGCCCGCCATCGGGTGAGCCACAAAGGCAGCTTTGGCAAGGCGATGGCGGTGGTGGGCAGTGTCAACTATCCCGGCGCGGCCTATCTGAGCTGTGCGGCCATCGGTCGAACCGGCGCGGGGCTGGTCACAGGCGCAGTGCCCCAGCCGGTCTGGGTTCCCGTGGCTACGGCTTTGGCCGAACCGACCTGGCTGCTCCTCTCCCACGAGATGGGCGTCATCAACGAAGACGCGGTGGCGACGATCAACGAGAAGATCGGCGGCTACCAGGCCCTGCTCCTGGGCTGCGGGCTGAGCCACGAAACCCCTACAGTGGATTTCGTGCGCTCCTTCCTCACCCGCACCCGTTCGGGCCGTTCGTCGGTGCTGCCCACCACCTTTCCCAGCAGGACAGCCGCCGAGGAGGAGGAAGGGGATACTATCCTCCACGCGCTGCCCGCCACGCCCTTCGGTGCGATTCGTCGTCGCAGCCAGTTGCCCGCGGCTACGCCCTCTTTGCCGCCGACGGTCATCGACGCCGACGGGCTGAACTGTCTGGCGCTGATCGACAACTGGCCGGAACTTCTGCCCCACCCGGCGATTCTGACACCTCACGCTGGAGAAATGGCTCGCCTCTGCGGGGTCGATGTGGACGCCGTACGCAGTCAGCCGTGGAGACTGGCCCAGGAAAAG
>JACQGT010000049.1 GCA_016199425.1 Chloroflexota bacterium | reverse complement strand
GGATTGGAGACTGGGGATTGGAGACTGGGGATTGGAGACTGGGGATTGGAGACTGGGGATTGGAGACTGGCGACTGCGGACACAGGACTGCGGACACAGGACTGCGGACTCAGGACCAAGAAAGACAGGTGATCTGTGGCAACAAAAGCAAAAGTGCGTTACGTCTGCTCGGAGTGCGGCGGCGTGCAGATGAAGTGGATGGGCAAATGCCCGGACTGCGACGAGTGGAATACCCTGGAGGAGATGGTTGTTCAGCCCTCTGCCCCAGGCAGCGCCAACGGCGGCGGGTTGATGGGCGCGCCGGAGCCGCTCTCTTTGCCTTCCATTTCTGCCGAGCCAGGCCGCCGTCTGGTGCTGGGCAACGGTGAACTCAACCGGGTGCTGGGCGGCGGCATTGTGCCTGGCTCAGGGATTCTGGTGGGCGGCGATCCGGGCATCGGCAAGAGTACACTGCTCCTGCAAATGGCCGCGGACGTGGCGGGACAGGGGGGCAAAGTTCTCTACGTCAGCGCGGAGGAGAGCGCCTATCAGATCGGGCGGCGGGCGGCGCGGCTGGGCATCACCGACGAGCGTCTCTACATTTTGGCCGACACGATTTTGGAGCAGATTCTGGAGCGCATCGGCCAGATGAAGCCAGCGCTGGTCATCGTCGATTCCATCCAGGCCATCCACAGCAGCGCCAACTCCAGCGCCGCGGGGACAGTCTCCCAAGTGCGGGATTGCACCGCCCACCTGCTGCGGCTGATCAAACAGGAGAACATCCCCCTCTTTCTCGTCGGCCACGTGACCAAAGAGGGCACGCTGGCTGGGCCTCGGGTCTTGGAGCATATGGTGGACGCGGTGCTACAATTGGAGGGCGAACGCTTCCACGCCTACCGGCTGCTACGCTCCATCAAAAATCGCTACGGCAGCACCAACGAAGTCGGCGTCTTCGAGATGAGCGAGGAGGGGATGACGGAGGTTGCCAACCCGTCGGAACTCTTCCTGGCCGAGCGGCTGCCCAACGCCTCGGGCAGCGCCATCGCCGTGCCTATGGAGGGCAGCCGCCCCCTGCTGGTAGAGGTGCAGGCCCTGTCCAGCGCCACCGCCTTCAGCCAGCCCCGGCGCACGGGTAACGGCGTGGACTTCAACCGGCTGCTGTTGGTGACGGCTGTCCTCAGCAAGCGTGTGGGGCTGAATCTGAGTACCCAGGACCTTTTTGTCAATGTGATTGGCGGGATGAAAATCGGGGAACCAGCCGCGGATATGGCGATTGCCGCGGCCATTGCCAGCAGCTACCGCAACGTGCCTGTGGCCGCGGATATGGCGATTCTGGGCGAAGTGGGGCTGAGCGGGGAGCTGCGCAGCGTGGGCCACCTGTCCCGCCGCCTGCGCGAAGCGGCCAAACTGGGCTTCAAGCGGGCGATTGTTCCCCGCAACGCCCTGCGCCGCAAGGGTGAGGACTTCCCGGACAACATCGAGGCGATTGGTGTGCGTACTCTCGTCGAGGCGCTGGACGCGGCCTTTGTTAAGTAATCAGTAATCAGTGAACAGAACTCTTGTGGCTGCTCACTGCTCACTGCTCTCTGCTCACTGCCCTCCTATGCAATTCACCGTCGATCTGCAACCAGAAGAATACCGCCGGGCGATGCTCTGGCATCAGTTTGCCAGCACGCCGGGCAAACGCATGAACGGTTGGGCGGCCTGGGCCATTCTGGTGGCCGCGCCCCTGACAGTCGTTGTGCTGCTGGCCTTTGCGCCCGATGGCCTCTCCTTCTGGTTTTGGCCGGTGGCGATTCTGGCCCTGCTCTACTCGGCCTATAGCACACTGGCCGTCCGCTATCAGATCGGCCGCCAGGCCGCCAGGCTTTTGCAGACCAATCCTGCCCTGGCCCGAACTCACTATCACCTCTACGCCGCAGGGGTACAATTGACCGGCGGGGAGGAGGGCGACGAAGCCGCCAGCCTCTTTCTGCCCTGGAAGGAGATCGAGCGGGTGGCTGAGTTCAGAGAGAGTTTTCTCTTTTTTGTGACCGACGAGAGTATTCTGATCGTACCCAAGCGAACATTGACCGACGAGACCGCTTTTCGACGCCTGCTGCAAAAGGCAGGCAAGACTAGGCGCTAGCACGGGCACGATTAACTGGGCGGATTACCAATCCGCCCTACGCTTGTCCTGTGCGGATTACCAATCCGCCCTACGCTATTCATACCCAAACGGAGCCAATCGAATGTCCAAACTGAACGATCTTTCCCCCTACGAGCAGTTTCTGCGCGACACTTTCCACGCCGACGACGCCGGGCTGCAACGCCTGCAAGCCGAAGCCGAGCAGGAGGGGCTGCCCGCTATCAGCATCGGCCCGGAACAGGGCAAGTTTTTGCAAGTTCTCGTCCAACTGACCGGCGCGCGCAAAGTGCTGGAGATCGGGACACTGGGCGGCTACAGCGGCGCGTGGATGGCCCGCGCCCTGCCCGCGGACGGCAAACTGATCAGCCTGGAACTGGAGGAGAAGCACGCGGCCTTCACCCGTCGCCAGTGGGCCGCACTGGGGCTGAACGGCAAAACGGAGGTGCGGGTTGGCCCAGCCCTGGACAGTCTGCCCGGTCTGGCCGACGAAGCGCCCTTTGACCTGATTTTTATCGACGCCGACAAGAACAACTACCCGGCCTATCTGGAGTGGGCGCTACGCTACAGCCGCAGCGGGACGATCATTTTGGGTGACAATGTGAGTATGGGCGGGCGGCTGGCGGATCCGCACCAGCAGCAAAACGAATGGATTCAGGGGATGCGCCGCTTTGCCGAACGGATGGCAGCGGACGAACGGCTGGTCAGCACTGTCGTTCCCTATGCCGACGGCATCGCGATGGGGGTTGTGAAATGACCATCGCCATCCACTCCATTTTTGTCGGCCAGCCCCAGACCATCACCGACGAGAGCGGCACGTGGCGGTCGTCCATCTTCCGGGAACTGGTGGAGGGGCCGGTGGAGCTGACCGAACGGGGGCTGGCCGGGGATCGGGTGACCGACACGGACAATCACGGGCAGTCGGGCTATCAGCAGGTCTGCTGCCACCCGCTGGATCACTACACTTTTTGGAACGAACGGCTGGGCCTGCGTCTGCATCCCGGCAATGTGGGCGAGAATTGGACGCTGGACGGCGCGGACGAGGCCGCCATCTGCTTGCAGGACATCTACCGGGTGGGGTCGGCCACTGTGCAGGTGAGCGTGCCACGGGTTCCCTGCCACAAACAGGCCCGGCGGGTCGGTCGCTCCGATTGGACGAAGCTGACCGTTGACGAGCTGCGCACAGGCTTCTATCTGCGGGTGGTGGAGGCGGGCTTCGTCCAGGCCGGGGACGAATGGGAGTTGGTGGAGCGGCCCTATCCCTGGGCTACCATCCGGGCGCTCAACGAATTGAACTACCGGGGCGGTGAACAGAAATTGGCCGAACAGTTTATGGCGATCCCCCACTTTCACCCCGGCTGGATGGCCCGGCTCAAGCGGCTGGTGCAAGAGACAACGGGCGTCGTCTAGTTTGCACCTTCCGGGAAGGGGTCACAGACTGGTTGAATTTACGCCAATCTGCTTGACCCCTTCCCGGAAGGTTTATTCAATCTGTGTAATCTGCGTCCAAAATTATCCGGAATCACAAAGGGAATTTGTATATGCAAATTGGAGTTAGTTCGTACAGTTTCAGCCGTCTGGTGCGTTCCGGCCAGATGGCGCAGATCGAAGTGATTGGCAAAGCCGCAGAGATAGGCTTCGATGCCATCGAATTTTCGACGATTTCTGTGCCAGAGGGCAAGAGCTTACCTGTCTTTGCCGGGGAGCTGCGGGAAGAGGCCGAACGGGTCGGTCTGCCGATTGTCAACTACACCATCGGCGCGGATTTTCTGCGCGGTTGCGGCGGGGATTTGCAGGCCGAGATCGAGCGGGTGAAGGGCGAGGTGGATGTGGCGGAGATTCTGGGCGTGTCGGGAATGCGCCACGACGCCTCCAGCGGTTGGCCCGCCGATCACCCCGGGCCGCGCAGCTTTGCCGCGGCTTTGCCTCGCCTGGCCGAGGGCTGCCGTGCGGTGACGGAATACGCGGCGGCCAAAGGCATCCGCACAATGGTGGAAAATCACGGGCGCTTCTGCCAGGAGAGCGTGCGGGTGGAGCAGCTCGTCACTGCGGTGGACCACCCCAACTTCGGCGTGCTGGTGGATATGGCTAACTTCCTCTGCGCGGACGACGAACCCGCCGCCGCGGTGGGGCGGCTGATGCCCTATGCCTTCCACTGCCACGCCAAGGATTTCCACGTGAAGGCGGGCACGGAATTCCCCCCCGGCCAGGGCTGGTTCCAGAGTAGAGCAGGCAACTATCTGCGCGGGGCCATCATCGGCCACGGCGCTGTGCCGGTGCTTCAATGCCTGAAGGTGATGCGCCGGGACGGCTACGACGGCGTTCTCTCGGTGGAATACGAGGGGATCGAGGATGTGCTGCTGGGCGTGCAATTGGGACACGACAACCTGCGCCGGTTGGTGGGGATGGTGGAGGGGCAATAGTCCGTAGATGCCATTCGAGGAGTGAAACGTGAAACGTGAGATCACCCACCGATCTCACGTTTCACCCCTCCTGTTCAGTCTCTGGGAATTCCGGTGATGCGAATCCCGCTGCTCTTGATTTTGTTGCGGATGTTGACGCCGATGAGCAGCGCGGTCAACCCTTCTACCACCGATGCGTTGGCAAGCGGGCCGGCGTCGATGCCGAACATTCCCGCCGCGGCGGCCAGTTCAATGGCGATGGCTTTGGCCTCTTTGTCGTCGCCGGTGACGAGAATGTCGCACTCCACTGCATAGGAAAGGTCTTTCAGGTGGGCCGCGCTCACATTCTGGAAGGCTGCGGCCACCCGCACCCCGTCACCCAACTGGGCCTGGGCTTCCTGCGCCGCACAGCCGCCGGCAGGCCGCCAGACAGTGCTCACCTTCGGCGGCTTGAGAGGTACGCCGACGGTGACAACGACTTTGCCCTGGCACGCCGCGGCGATCTGGGCGACTGTTCCTTCCTGCGCGCTGTAGGGCACGCTCAGAACCACCACATCCCCCGCGGCGGCGGCAGCCGCGTTCTCGTCGCCGGCGATGGGCGCGCTGCCCGGCGGCAGCTCCGCGCTCAGTTCCGTAGCGACTGTCTCGGCCTTTTCCCGGCTGCGGCTGCCGATAATCACTGGATAGCCGGCCGCGGCCCAGCGCAACACCAGGCCGGAGCCTTCCGCGCCCGTGCCGCCGATGACGGCGAGGGGGGGTTTTGCGTGTGAATTGGTGGTCATTGAAAAACTCCTAACCTGGACGAACCAGAACAAAATGGGTCAACCACAAAGGCACAAAGACACGAAGAAGATAATCTTCCCCTTTTCTTCTTCGTGTCTTTGTGCCTTTGTGGTTAGCTCGACAATGTTACATTTCCGTTGGCCTACGCTGGGAGACTAGCGCCGGTTGAGTAGGCGGGTGCTGTATCCCGCCGTATCGAAACCAAGCGGGTGGGAAGCACAGACATATCACCCGTTCGC
>JACQGT010000653.1 GCA_016199425.1 Chloroflexota bacterium | reverse complement strand
TTGTTCACCTTACGAATGACGCCAAACTGGAACGCGCCCGCACCGCCCTCCGCAATTTTGTAGCCGATCACCTCAAGACCCGCGACGAGAAAGACGCCGCGCTGGTGGCCTTCGTTTCACCGTCAGAATCCACCTGGCGCTTCTCCTACGTCAAAATGGAATACGCCACCGTCGAAAAAGATTCGGGCAAAATCGGTGTCAAAGAGTCGCCGACCCCGGCCCGGCGTTTCTCCTATATCGTCGGCGCGGGCGAGAGTTGCCACACCGCGCAGACCCGCTTTCTCGATTTGCTCCAAGAGACCGAGACCGATCCCACGCTGGCCGGCATCGAGGAAGCGTTCAGCGTCGAGACCGTCACCAAAGAGTTCTTCACCCAATACGTGAAGTTGTTCGAGGCCATCCGTGACGAGTTGGACAAATTGGCTGCCAAAGACAAAGCCATTGACAACGAGTTTTCGGCGAGAGGCGTGAACACCGTAGACTTCGCCAAAAAACTGATGGGGCAGATCGTCTTTCTCTACTTCCTCCAGAAGAAGGGTTGGCTGGGCGTAGCGAAGGGCCAGGATTGGGGCAGCGGCCCCCGGGATTTCCTGCGCCGCCTGGCCAAGGGCGAGTACGGCCCCTACGCCAACTTCTTCAACGACGTTCTGGAACCGCTCTTTTACGACGAACTGGCGGCAGACCGCGGCCACGCCGCGTGGAGCCAGCGTTTCAACTGCCGCATCCCGTTCCTCAACGGCGGCCTGTTCGAGCCGCTGGGCGATTACGACTGGCGCAAGACTGACATCCTTCTGCCGGACAAACTCTTCACCAATACAGAGTTCGTGGAGGAAGGTATTACGGGCACGGGCGTGTTGGATGTGTTTGACCGCTATAACTTCACCGTCAACGAAGCCGAGCCGCTGGAAAAAGAAGTGGCGATTGACCCCGAAATGCTGGGCAAAGTCTTTGAGAACCTGATCGAGGACAACCGCCGCAAGGGGCTGGGCGCGTATTACACCCCGCGCGAGATTGTCCATTACATGTGCCAGGAAAGCCTGATCAACTATCTCGATACGGCGCTCAACCAGACTTCGGAAGTCTCGAACGCCATCCCCCGCGCCGACATCGAAACCTTCATCCATCGCGGCGAGCAGATCTCCCATTACGAAGCGGTCGAGACCGAGTATCGCATCAGGATGCCCAAGAGCATTGAGCAACACGCCCGCCAAATTGACGAAGCGCTGGCGGAGATTACGGTATGCGACCCAGCGGTTGGCTCCGGCGCGTTCCCGGTGGGCATGATGAACGAGATTGTGCGCGCCCGCTCCGCGCTCACACCCTACTTCAACGCCATTGGCGAGCGCACGCCCTACCACTTCAAGCGTCATGCCAGTCAGCACTGTCTCTACGGTGTGGATATTGACCCCGGCGCGGTGGAGATTGCCAAACTGCGCTTGTGGCTCTCGCTGGTAGTGGATGAGGAGGACGTAAAGCAGATCAAGCCCTTGCCGAATCTGGATTACAAAATTGTGGCGGGCAATTCGCTCCTCGGCATTCCCTTCAAGTCGCAGAGGGTGGGCGAGATTGAAAGACTGAAAGATACGCTTTTCGACGAGACTGACCACGCGAAAAAAGCAGAGTTGAAAGCGCAGGTGGACAAACTGCTTGCGGAGGTTTTTGCGGCGTCAAAGAAGAGCTTGGGGTATGAAGTCAATTTTGATTTTCAGATTTTCTTTTCGGAAGTGTTTCGAGAAAAAGGCGGGTTTGATGTGGTGATAGCAAATCCGCCGTATGTTAGCGCACTTGAATTCTCCAAGCAACATTCTAAGGCAGAGCGAACTTTGCTAAAGAAAAACTATCAGACCGCAAGAGGAGCTTACGATATTTATGTATTGTTTATAGAACGCGGCCTTAATTTTCTCGCCAAAGGCGGAGTCTTAGCATATATTAATCCGAATAAATATCTTTCGGCGAAGTATGCAGAAGCTCTTCGAGAGTACATTCTGAGTAATGGAAGTCTTGTTAAGCTCCTTGATGTTTCGGGTATTATCGTTTTTGAGCAAGCCGCAGTCTATCCGGTAGTGACTGTCATACTGAAATCGCCATCGGCACTGGATCGAGTGACAATATTCTTACCTCGCACCAGGCAGGCTCAGATATTTGACCCTGTGAATTTTGTTAAGACATCAGTATCCTCGAAAGTCTTGAGAAGTCTTCCAGAATACATATGGGGCTTCCTGCTTTCTCCAAACATTGAGATACTACTCAAATTTACGAAAGAGGTATCTCATCTCTCAGATGTTGCAAGCATTAATGCATCATCGACTGCTAGAGAAGCTGATGAATATGGCGCATATATTCAGAATCAGCAATCCAAAAATTCCCTAAAGTTGGTCAATACTGGCACGATCGAGAAATTCAGTTCGCGGTGGGGGATTATTCATCTCACCAATGCAGGCCAAAAATACCTAACCCCCTATCTGCCACTTGATAAGGCGAGAGTGAATAGTCGCCGTCGAGATTTGTACAGATCTCCGAAGTTGATATTCGCAAAAATGGCGAAGTTCTGCGAGGCATTCTATGATGTAGACGGCGAATACGCTTCTATCAATACCAACTGTCTTTACGACCCGAAAGACGGTATATCTCTTGGGTTTATGGCGGGATATTGCAATTCCACGTTGTTTATGTTTTTCTATGCCCAATTCTTTGGGTCATTGCGAATGAGCGGGGGATATTATCAATTTCAATCTCCTCAGTTCCGTGTCCTACCATTCAAGAAGCCTGACGCATCGATTGATGCAAGAGTGAGTGGTTTTGTCAAGGATATCCTTACTGCCAAAGAGCGCAACCCCGACGCAGACACGACGGCATTGGAGCGAGAGATTGACCAACTGGTGTATCAGATCTACGGGTTGACGGCGGAAGAAATCGCCATCGTGGAAGAAGCGACGCGGAAGAAGTGACATTCGCCGGCGGCAGTGAGAGTGAAGGCGGCCTAACACCGGCATGAACCCGACGCGCTGCGCGCTGGTGATGCCGATCGTTGGGCGACAAAGCGTCAAAATTTCGGAGGTCAAGCTGTGACATTGGTTGTAAGCTGCATTACTCCGAGTCATGTTGTGCTAGTCTCGGACAGGCGTTTGACTTGGCTCGCCGGACCGGATACCGGTCAAGTGGCGGATGACGACCGCAACAAAGCGCTCGTCATCTGCAACCGTCTGGTCATGGCCTATACGGGACTCGCACAGATCACTGGTAGTAAGACAGATGAATGGCTACTGGACGTTGTCTCTAAGGTCATACCCTATAATCCACAGCGAGTCTGCGAGACCGTGGCTGAACGTGCGGCTGAAGAATTTCGGAGAGTCCGGCTCCCAAGTTCTAAAAAAAGGCACGCCTTTCTAGTCTCTGGCTGGGCCAAGTTCAATAGTCAGAACGCTCCTTTGACTCCATTTGTCTCTGCTATCGCGAACGCCTTGGATGACCAGTGGCATTGGGTTTCGGAAGCGAATGATCTTTTTCAAGTACGCACGATCTCTCTAGCGGATCGTCCTTTCCTACTTGCAGCAGTGGGGCAGCCGATTGACTCCGATGCTCTAAAACGCTTAAGACGCCAGGTCCGGAATTATACCAGTCGGGAACGAGGGCCTGAAGCTTACATCCAAATGCTGGCTACAGCAATTCGCGATACGGCCACATCGAACCGCCTCGTTGGTCGAAATCTCATGGCGGTTTCTCTTCCTCGAACGGCGTTGGGGCAAGATAGTGGCCTCTCAATTCCGCTGGCTGTACCATTTCAAAACCGTAAAGCTCTGGCGCTTTACTTACCGGAGTCAGGCGAAGAAACGATTCGTTATGCCCCGAACTATACATGTGAGGGGATGAGCTATAACCAGGTTTTTATCCGTATTGGGCCCTGATTGCCTAACAACTTGGTGGAGCGGACGCGCAAACAGCCACGCCGCTCAACTCTGGCCGTTAGACCTACAGTAAAGGAAAGGGGTAGTGAAGGATGAGCGAGCAGCCACAAATCATGGATGTCTTCCTCGATCTGTTCTCGAACCAGCCGAAGAATGACCAGAGTCGGGAGTTTTTCCGACAGGTCCTCCGACAGCGATTCGAGGATACACTCACCGATGCCGTGGAACGCGTATGGGACCTGCCTCCCATACTGGTAAAGCCTCATGGTGAGTACCTGGTGTTGCTGCTTGAAACCCGTCAACTCTACCTAACAGGTTATTTCTATTCGTGCGTTGCAATGTGTGGCATCGTCGGTGAGCGTCTTATTAAAGATGTGTTTCGCACCTCTGTGCTGATTCAGAAGGGTGGTCTAGCTCAGCTTCCATCGGATACCGCCTTCGATCAGTTGGAGCGCGTTGAGGTAAACGGGATCATCCGCTTCCTCAAGGAGGCTGATCTTCTTGGTGCGGAGGCGGCTAAGGCCGGTGATAGCCTGAGTCAACTGCGTAACCAATATGCCCACGCTCGTGGCAAAGCCCCACAGTCAGATGCCCTCAAGGCCATCAAGCTCCTGCACACTCTCGTGGAGGACACCGTTTCTGTGTTCAAGGAGTTCGAAATCAGAGATGGGGTACTTGTACGCAAGGCTACCCCGTAGTGCTCGCAGGGGCAGAAATGAAGCCCATTCGGTTAACCAAACATGCCCGCGAGCAAGCGCGTGAGCGCGGGGCAAACGAGGCAGAAGTCACGGAGGCGATCACGCAAGGCTCGCGTGAGCCTGCCAAGCATGGACGGGAACTCTGTCGCTATAATTTCGGTTTTGGAAAGAATTGGCAAGGCAAATATTACCCGATCAAACAGGTCGCGCCTGTCATCAAAGAAGAGCCGAACGAAATAGTTGTGATTACGGTCTACACGTTCTACTTTTAGGAGGCACATCTACATGAAAATCAGCTACGATTCCGAAATCGACGCCCTTTACATTCGCCTGATCGAGGGCAAGCAGGAGTGCCGCACGCTGCGACTGAACGAGGAAGTTGCCCTCAACATCGGCGTGGGCGAAAAGCTCGTCGGCATCGAGATTCTGGACGCCAAGCAAGTTTTGGGAGCGGGACAGCTACCGGCAGTCGTGTTGGAAGGCATCACCGCATCGCTCTCGCCCTTGGCCGTGCGCGAGAAGCCCTCCGAGACATACAGAGCGTAATCTGATCACAGGATTACACAGAAAAGGACCCCCCAATGCCCCTCTCCCACCAACCCTATGGCGTCACCGGCGATGGACAGCCGGTGATTCTTTACACCCTTTCCAACAATAGCGGCGTGACCGTCGAAGTGATGAACTACGGCGGCATCATCCGCGCCATCCACGTGCCGGACCGGGCGGGCAATCGGGCCGACATCGCCCTGGGCTTCGACACGCTGGAACCCTATCTGGGCCGCCACCCCTTCTTCGGCGCGCTGGTGGGCCGCTTTGCCAACCGCATCGGCCAGGCGCGCTTTTCCCTGGACGGCGCGGCGATTCAGCTTGCCCAGAACAACGGCGTCAACCACCTGCACGGCGGCGTCAACGGTTTCGACAAAAAAGTCTGGCAATCGCAACCGTTCCAGAACGGCGATAGCTGCGGTCTGCGCCTGGCCTATACCAGTTGGGACGGGGAGGAAAACTACCCCGGCACGCTCAGCGCACAGGTGACGTATACGCTGACCGGCAACGAACTGCGCATCGACTACACCGCCACCACCGACAAAGCCACGATCCTCAATCTGACCAACCACGCCTACTTCAACCTGGCCGGGGGCGGCGACATTTTGGGCCATCGCATCCAACTGCACGCCGACTTCTTCACCCCCATCGACGGCGCACTGATCACCACCGGTGAGATTCGCCCGGTGGACGGTACGCCACTGGACCTGCGCCAGCCCACCCCCATCGGCGCGGCCATCGACGCCGACGACGCCCAGATTCGTTTCGGCGGTGGCTACGACCACAACTTTGTGGTGCGGGGCGCGCCGGGTGCGCTACGTCCCGCGGCACGGGTCACGGAGCCGACGACGGGCCGGATGCTGGAAGTGGAAACGACCCAACCGGGCGTCCAGTTCTACAGCGGCAATATGCTCCCCGACGCGCTGTTGGGCAAAGGCGGGCAGGTCTACAACAAACGCACGGGCTTCTGCCTGGAAACCCAACACTTCCCGGATTCGCCCAACAAACCCCAATTCCCGTCGCCCGTCCTGCGTCCCGGCGAGCGTTACCGGCAGACGACGGTTTTTCGATTTGGAGTGGAATGAAGAAGTGAACAGTTATCAGTAAGCAGTAAGCAGTGGTCTCTCGTACCCACACTGATTACTGCTCACTGATGACTTGCCCAACACTAAACGACACTGGAGAACAGAAATGAAACTGAACAACCTCATCGAACGCGGCAACCCCGAAAAGCTGGCGGGCGACTTCCAATTTACCGAAGGCCCCATCTGGCAGGCGGACGCTTCCCTGCTCTTCTCCGATATCCCGGCCAGCCGCATCTACCGTTGGACGCCGGACAACGGCGCGCAGGTCTGGCGAGAGCCGACGGGCAACTCCAACGGGCTGACACTGGACCGGGAGGCGCGGCTGATTGCCTGCGAGCATTCCGGGCGGCGGGTCTCGCGCACGGAGGCAGACGGGACGGTGGCGGCCATCGCCTCCCACTTCCAGGGCGGGCGGCTGAACAGCCCCAACGATGTGGTGGTCAAGTCCGACGGCGGCGTTTACTTCACCGATCCCCCCTACGGCATCCAGCCGGCCGAGCGGGAGCAGCCCGTCAACGGCGTCTACCGCATTCTGCCCGACGGCACGCTGGACCTGCTGGTGGAGGATTTCGACCGGCCCAACGGCCTGGCCTTCGCGCCGGACGAGTCGATCCTTTACATCGACGACTCGCCCCGTCGCCACGTGCGCGCCTTTGACGTGCGGCCCGATGGCACCCTTGCCAACAGCCGCATTATCGCGGATATGGACCACCCCCAGCCGGGTTCGCCCGACGGTATGAAAATCGACGAGGAGGGCCATCTCTACGTGACCGGAGCGACGGGCGTCTGGGTCTTCGAGCCGAACGGCGAACTGCTGGGTGTGGTGGTGACGCCGGAGCGCCCGGCCAACTGCGCCTGGGGCGACGCCGACCGCAAGAGCCTCTACATCACCGCGCAAACGTCCCTCTACCGGGTGCGGGTGAAGGCGGCGGGGGCGAAGCGTAAGGAGTAAAACATAAGTCACCCTATACCTTCCGTACCACCAGCCTATACCCCTGCCGCGCCTCAATCGTCACCCGATCCCCCAGGGCGGGGATAGCGCTGCCGGGTGCCAGAGTCGCGTTCCATAGCTCGCCTGCTGTGTGGACCGTGCCCTGCCCCTGCTCGTCGAAGAGGCTGCGCACCGTCGCTGTGGAGCCGATGAGCGCTTCCCGTCCTGTGGTGGGTTTGCGCCGTTGGGCGGCCAACGCTTTGCCCCCGGCAAAGACGGTGAACGCGCCCATCAGTGCGGCCATGGAAAGGATTGTCACCCAGGGCACAGCCAGCCCCGGCGCGTCAAAGAGCAGCGCGCTGCCGAAGATGAAGGCGACCGCGCCCCCCAGAGCCAGCGCGCCAAAGGTAGGCGTGAAGGCCTCCCCGATAAAGAGCAGAATGCCCAGCACAACCAGCACCAGCCCCGTGAAGTTGGCGTCCAACTGGCCCAGGGCGTAGAGGCCCAGAAGCAGGCTGATGAGACCGATGGTGCCGGGGACGAATGTGCCGGGGTTGTAGAGTTCGGCGATCAGCCCCACCGAGCCGAGAGTGAGCAGAATCGTTGCCACCGACGGGTTGGTGATGAAGTTGAGGAACTGTTGCAGGGGCGAGAGGTCCAGCCGTTGTACCAGCGCACCGGCAGTCTTCAGCGTCACTGCATCCCCATGCACAGTGACCACAAAGCCATCCATCTGCTCGGCCAGGTCCGCTACATCCGTGGCGATAAAGTCGATGACGCCCAGTTCCAGCGCCCTGTCCGCCGTGGCCGCGGCGGCTTCCTGCACAGCCGCCACTGCCCACTCCACTGCTTTCTCCCCCCGCCGCGCAGCCAGATTCTCAATGTCTGCGCTCAGGATGTTTTTGACCTTCGCCTGCATCGTTTCGCCCACATCCTCGCCCTGACCACCCACCGGGCTGGCCGCGCCGATGCTGCTGCCCGGGGCCATGGCCGCCACGTGCCCGGCCAGGGTGATGAATGTCCCCGCGCTGCCGGCCTGGGCCGCGGAGGGGGCCACGTAGACGACAATCGGCACGGGCGAGGCCAGCATATCCTGGACGATCCGTTTTGTCACCTCCACGCTGCCGCCGGGGGTGTCCAATTGCAGAATCACCGCCTGGGCGTTGCTGGCCTGGGCCGCCTCAATCCCGTCCACAATGTATTGGCCCAGCACCGGCGTCACCGCGCCGCGAAAGGTCAAGACGTGGACACGGCTGGTGCTCTCCTGCTCCAGCCCGCCCGCCACCGCCAGCCCCACCTGACCGACAGTGGGCAATGTCAAGCCGAGGAGAAGGCAGGAAAGATAGAAGATGCGAAAATACGACCAAACTCGTTTCATAAAAACTCCCGTTCATCTTACGAACCGGAAACGTGAGGCGTAAAACGCGAGATCATCCGGCCTATCTCACGTTTCACGTTTCGCCAAACACATTGGCTTCAAACCGGAATCGACGTTCTCCGACCTTCCCCCTTCACCCCCGCCACCTCATCCA
>JACQGT010000652.1 GCA_016199425.1 Chloroflexota bacterium | reverse complement strand
TTACCAATCCGCCCTACGCTGTCATTTGCGGGCGGATTACCAATCCGTCCTGCAGGTTTGTTTACGGGCGCAAGGGCAAAATTTCCAGCACCTGCTGCGGCGATTTTTCGCCGGCGAGAATCTCCCGTTGGGCCTGTTGCATTGTTGGGGCCATTGCATCAACTGTGTGCAAATTGGGCAGGGCCACGCCTTGCAGCAGCATATCTCGAGCAAAGCGCGTGTAGGGGTCGTCTGCATCCCAATAGCCAAAGGCCGCCGCCTGGGTGGGCAACTGTCTGGCAAACCTGCTCCATTCACCCTGAATCTGGGGCGCAAACAACTGCTGCAAAAGACGCAACGCCCTTTGCCTGCGCTCTGCTTCTTGGGTGATGATGACAAAGCTCCACGAAGTCACCACAGACCGGGCTTTCCCGTCCAGGGTTGGGAGCGAGGCGAAGCCGACTTTGCCTGCTTCGCTCTGTTGATTGTAGAAGAGATCGGCGGGAACCACGGCCATCTCTGCATTCCCATTGACAAAGAATGTCCAGACGGCTTGGGGGCTGGAGAGCGTCAAGGCGCTGTCTGGGATCAGTCCTTGATTCCGGCTCTGGTCCAGGAATTCGAGAGCAGCCTGGGCTATCTGCGGATCGATCAAATACCCATCTTCATCTATTTGCCCACCCCCAATCAAATAGAGCATCCACACAAAGTTGATCGAATGGTCATTGATGGAACTGCCCGCGAATAGAAGTCGCTTGTCTTGGGCAAGAAAAGTATCCCACGTGGCGGGTGGAGACGGTAGCCGGTCGGTCTGATAGACCAGATGATCCAGATTCGCCACATAGGGCAGACCGTACAGCTTTCCTTGCCATTGGGCGGTTTGGAGAATTGGGAGCGGGATGCCGCTGAAGAGAGCGAACTCTTCTTGCGTGAGAGGCGTCAATAGACCGGCGTCTGCCACCCGGGGCAGATCAAAGCTGTTAAGCAGAACAATATCCGGCAGGAGTTTGGATGCGGCCTGGCTGGTTGTCAACAGATAGGAAAGCATCCCGGCCGGCCCGCGCTCTGCTTTTGGGATGAGGGTGACCGAGGAGCCGGCAGGGCTGGGCGCAAACTCTGCCAGGGTTGCGGCCAGCACCGCGTCTGCTCGGCTGGCGCTGTCGATGGAGAAGAATGGCGGAACCCACAAGACGAGACTCTCTACGCCGTCAGACGGCTGTTGGGGCGCGCTCTTATCTCCCTCAAGAGGCGGGCGACTGGATGAAATTCCATTGGGCAGAGGCTGCTCGGGGGTGGTGGCAGGGGCTGTATTGTCGCGGCAGCCAGCCATCAGCAGCAAAACCAGCAGCAGAGTCAGCAGTTTTGGCCTTTTTTCAGTTGAGTCAGTCAGCCGTATTCTTCTGATGGGGGTGCCAGGGTATGTCAACATTTGGACGAGTTTCTTGGGTAATTGGGTTTTCTCGGATCAAACCGACAATTCCCTCTGACTTGAGTATAGCGCTGGAAGAACCCAATCTACAGCTACCGAGATTATAGCACAGTAGAGGCTGCGCAGTGGCACACCCCTTTTCTAGGTTCTGATCCGGGAATGGACCGTTCGATTTCTGGCCTACAGACGGGTGCTGGTCTATTCCCGGGATCGAGCGCCCCCAATCTGAATGAGACCCGGTTCTGGGTCTGGATTGGTGACGCTTCGTCCTCTGTGTTACAATTCCTTTCCACCCAGCTTTCAAGAGGGAAACCCCAGTGGCGAACACAGATGCAGTGGTGTGGCCTGTTGTGGGCCATCAATGGGCAGTCGAATTACTCTACCCGCTGGCCCAGAATGGGGGCAGCGGTCCCCGCCATGCCTATCTTCTCCTGGGGCCGCCCCAAATTGGCAAATCGACGTTGGCCTGGGCTTTTGGCGGCGCGCTGCTCTGTACAAGTTCTGGCACCCGGCCCTGTGGCAATTGCCGTTCGTGCCAGTTGATGGCGAAGGGCGGCCACCCCGACATGCGTCTGGTCCAGCCGACGGATCGGGAGGGAAACGTTGACCGGGCCAATGGAATGCTGCGTGTGGAAGCAGCCGAGGCCATTGTCCACGAAGCGATGCTGCGTCCGTTGGAGGCAAAGTACAAATATATTCTCATCCAGGACGCGCATAGGGCCAACGACAGTTTTGCCAATAAATTGCTGAAAACGTTGGAAGAACCGGCCGCCCATGTGATTCTCTGTTTGACTGCCAACGATCGGGCCGAACTGCTGCCCACAATCGTCAGCCGCTGCCAGACGCTGGAACTGCGCCCTTTGCCGGTTGAACTGATTGCGCACAGCCTGGAAAGCCGGGGTGCGGCGGACGCGACCGAAGCCCAATTGTTGGCCCGTCTCTCCAATGGCCGTTTCGGATGGGCATTGGCCCAGCTTCAGGGGAAACAAAATCGGGAACAGCGGGAAGAAGATCTGCGATCCCTCTGGCAGTTGACCCGGGCCAGCCGGGTGGAACGGCTGGCCTTTTCTCAATCTTTGTCCGGCAACCGGGAAAATGAACGGCTCTTTGGCCTGCTGGCTTTGTGGACCGGCTGGTGGCGGGATGTACTATTGGCGCAGGCTGGGTGTCTGGATGCCTGTAACAATATCGATCACCAGGCGGAAATTCAGCGAGACGCGCAGAGTTGCGCGCAGGTGGATGTCCAGGCGTTTTTGTACACCCTGCGGCGGGTCGAGGGCTATCTGCGCCATACGGTCAACACTGCCCTGGCGCTCGATGTTCTACTTTTGCAACTTCCACGGCCAATGACCCAGCAGTGAGCTGCCCAGCCACCTGCTGCCATTGCCGTCTTTGAACCAGGAGCAACTGATGCAAACCGTTATCGGTGCCGTTTTCAAGCCGATTACCAAAATTTATTATTTTGATCCGGCCACTCTGCTGGACCTGATGCCCAATGATTTTGTGATTGTCGATACGGCCAAAGGCCGTGAGCTGGTCCAGATTGTCCAATCCCCCCACAGCGTCGCGGAGGGGGAGATCGTTGGGGAGATGAAGCAGGTGGTGCGCCGAGCTACGCCCTGGGATATGCTGGAGCAGGACACGTGGCGGCACAAAGAGGCAGAGGCGCTGGCCGTTTGCCGAAAGATGGCAACGGAACACGCTCTGGACATGAAAGTTGTTCGCTGCGAATACAATTTCGACGGCGGTCGGTTGACTGTCTACTTTGCCGCAGACGAGCGTATCGACTTTCGAGCGCTGGTGCGCGACCTGGCCCGGGTGATGCAGACCCGCATTGAGATGCGCCAGATTGGGGTGCGAGACGAAGCCAAAATCTTGGACGGGGTAGGCAAGTGTGGCCGCCAACTCTGCTGCACCAGTTGGCTGCGTGAATTCGCCCCGGTCAGCATCCGTATGGCGAAAAATCAGCAACTGCCTCTCAACCCGGACGAGATCAGCGGTGTCTGTGGCCGTCTTCTCTGTTGTCTCTCCTACGAGGACCCAGTCTACAAAGAGGCCAACAAAAAGATGCCGAAGCTCGGCGCGGAAGTCACCACCCCCCAGGGTTTAGGCCGGGTTCGCCATCTTCATCCATTGAAAGAGTCCGTGACTGTCTACCTGCAAAACAATGTGATGGCTGAGTTTTCTGTGGACGAATTGATTACCGGTAAGAAAGGTAGCGGCTGTGGAACCTGCGGCGGCTGTACGGTGAAGCGCAGGGCCTCGGCGGAGGAAGACAACGAACGGGTGCGCGCTGAGCGCCAGGCCGAAGCCGAAGAAGCGACTGAACCCGCTGAGTCAGGTACCCAGCGGCGTAACCGCAACCGCGGTCGCGCCCGGCGTCGCGGCGGCAATCAGGGGGAGTAGCAGGTAGAAAGTTGCAGGTGGTGGGTTCAGTCTGGTCGAACCCACCACCTGCAACTTTCTACCTGCTACCTTCCATTACTTGGCGTGGGCCACCGAACGGGTCTCCCGAATGACTGTGACCCGAATCTGGCCGGGATACTCCAGATTGTCCTCGATCTTTTTGGCAATGTTCTTGCTCAATTCGATCACCTGCAGATCGTCCAGTTCGTCCGGGCGCACGATGACCCGCACCTCGCGCCCGGCCTGGATGGCAAAGGTCTGGTTGACGCCGGGGAAGCTATTGCCGATGTCTTCCAGAGCGGTGACCCGCTTGATGTAGGCCTCCAGACTCTCCCGGCGCGCGCCGGGCCGCGCCCCGCTGATGGCATCGGCAGCCGCCACGATCACCGCCTCGATGCTCTCCGGCTCCACCTCGCCGTGATGGCTGGCAATGCAGTTGATGACCTTCGGGTTTACCCCATAGCGTTTGGCAATCTCCGCGCCCACAATGGCGTGGGGGCCGTCGATCTCGTGGGTCACAGCTTTGCCGATGTCGTGGAGCAGACCGCCCATACGGGCAATCTTCACGTCCGCGTGTAGCTCGCTGGCAATCACCGCGGCCAGATGGGATGTCTCGATGGCGTGATAGTATTGGTTCTGGCCGTAGCTGGTGCGATACTTCAGACGGCCCAGAATGCGCTGGATCTCCCGATGCAGCCCCTGGTTGTTCGTTTCAATCAGCGCCTGTTCACCCGCTTCCAGGATGAGCTGCTCGACCTCCCGCTGGGCCTTTTCTACTTCTTGCTCAATACGAGCCGGATGAATCCGTCCATCGGCCACCAGTTTGGTCAGGGCGATGCGCGCCACCTCCCGGCGCACCGGATCAAAGTTGCTGATCAGAATCGCTTCTGGCGTGTCATCCACCACCAGGTCCACACCGGTCACCTGTTCGATGGCTCGGATGTTGCGCCCCTGGCGGCCAATGATGCGCCCCTTCATCTCATCCGAGGGCAGGCTGACTGTACTGACCGCATACTCTGTCACGTGGTCGCTGGCGATCCGCTCCACGGCCACAGTGACAATCTCCCGCGCCCGTTTTTCCGCAGTCTCAGTGACCTGGGCTTCCACCTCGCGGATGGTGCGCGCCATCTCCTGGCGGCTCTTCTTCTCCACCTCCTGCAAGAGGGCTGCCCGTGCCTCCTCTTCTGTCATGCGGGCCACCCGCTGCAATTCTTCGTCCCGCTGCTGTTCGGCTTTCTCCAGTTCGGCTACCTGCTGGGTCAGGCGGCTCTCTCTCTGGTTGGCCTTCTTCTCTCTGGCGTCGATCTGATCCAGACGCTTGTCCATCTGTTCTTGCCGGTTTTGTAGTCGTTGTTCGTTGCTCTCCAGGGATTTGCGACGCCGGTTCATCTCAGCGTCCATTTCGTTGCGCAGCCGGACCTCTTCGTCTTTCAGATGCAATTCCTTGCGTCTGGCTTCTGCCTCGGCTTCGGCCAGAATCTTGGCCGCCTGCTGCTCAATGCTCTGGCCGACCAGTTGCTGGCGCTCGCGCTCCATCTGGCCGCCGCTCTCTTTCCCTCGTTTAAAGCCTACAAAACCGGCAATGGCTGCGCCGATGAGCGCCGCGGCGATAATCAAGATTATCGTCAGTATGTCCATTTCCGGGTTCCTCGATTCCTGATTCGCGATTCACGTAAAAAGTTGCACATCGTATGTGGATGTAGAGAGACGAAATTTCGTATCTCTACGAGGGATATTCTTTCTTGACGATCACATTCGATCGGAATTGATCGGCGCAGATCAATTCAACTCATGAAAATCTGCGTCCATTTCTTTCTCTGACTTAAGCGTCATTTTCGTCGAGCATCTCCTGCCACGACTGCTCCAATACATCCCGAACAACTGCCCAGGAAAAGCCCCGCCGCTGCAAGAAGGCAGCCATCTTCTTGCGGAACGTCTCTTTGTCCAGCGTTCGCCAGCGGCGGGCCTGGCTGCGCGCCGCCTGCGCAGCCGCAGCGTCCGCATCCACGGCACCGTCGAGAACGCTTTCAATCGTGCGTTCAGCGATCCCCTTGCGCAGCAGCTCATAGCGCAGGGCACGGGGGGCAAGCGGTTTGAACTGATTGCGCTGCTCCACCCAAAAACGGGCAAACTCTTCGTCGTTCAGATAGCCCTGTTCGAGCAGTTTGTCCGTGACCCAATCGATGTGGGCCTCGGCCAGACTCTCTTTCTGGCGGCT
>JACQGT010000620.1 GCA_016199425.1 Chloroflexota bacterium | reverse complement strand
CGGCTTACCAGCCCTTTGTTTCGGAAGTTCTATTCGTTTGTTAATCCGCACCCTTACTCGTTTGTCGCTTGATACCATACCATATCTGCGTCCCACTTTCTTTTCACGATGTCACTGACCACTACAGCTTTTTGGCTTTTTACAGTGGAGCAAAGAATGAGCACAAAACCTCTGGTCCTGTGGGCTGCACGCAAACAGTGGAGACTGCGTTTTGCCGGGCGCACACCTGCCGAAGTGACCGGCATCTTCACTACAGCGGACGGCCCCCTGGACTTTCGCTACGAACA
Source organism: Chloroflexota bacterium (assembly GCA_016199425.1). Lineage (GTDB taxonomy): Bacteria > Chloroflexota > Anaerolineae > Caldilineales > Caldilineaceae > JACQGT01. Next base: position 2,646 of record JACQGT010000620.1, on the reverse strand, counting down.
GGAAAGCCGGCGCATCCACCTGCCTGGCGAAACGATTCTCGTCAACGAATACGGCTGGGAGGTAGACGAAAAAGGGCGCACAGTCTTCCGCTCCCAATCCCCCCGCAAACAGAAAGAGCAACCGAATGACTGAAGCCGTCGTACTCAAACCGGGGCGGGAAAAACCCGTGCGCAACCGCCACCCCTGGATTTTCAGCGGCGGCATCCGTTCCCTGCCCGCAGGTGCAGCAGACGGCGATATTGTCGATGTGCGCGCCCACGACGGCCAGTGGTTGGCCGCGGGCTACCTGAACCGAACCAGCCAGATTCAGGTGCGCCTGCTCAGTTGGAAACAGAACGAAGCAATCGACGACGCCTTCTGGCGGCGCAAACTCTGCGCCGCCATTGCCCGCCGCGCGGGGCTGGCCGCCGACCCCACCACCACCGCCTACCGGCTGGTCAACGGCGAGAACGACTATCTGCCCGGTCTGCTGGTGGATCGCTACGACCGCTGGCTGGTCTTGCAAGCCGGCACCCTGGGCATCGAGCGGCGCAAACAGCAGATTGCCGAGATGCTGCTGGAATTGAGCGGCTGCGTCGGCGTGGTGGAGCGCAGCGACCACAGCCAGCGCCGGGAGGAGGGGCTGCAGCCGGTGAGCGGCCATCTGTTGGGCGAAGCGCCGCCGGCGCGGGTGACGATCCGGGAGACCGGTCACGCCTTTTTGGTGGACCTGGCGGGCGGGCAGAAGACGGGCTACTATACGGATCAGCGGGCCAACCGGCAGCGGGTGGCGGCCTATTGCGGGGACGGGCAGGTGTTGAACGGTTTTGCCTACACCGGCTCCTTTGCGGTCTATGCCCTGGCCGCGGGGGCCAAAAATGTGACGAACCTGGACGCCAGCGTAGACGCGCTGAAATTGGGCGAGGAGAATCTGCAACGCAACGGCTATGACCCGGAGAAACAGACGGAGAGCATCGCCGGGGACGTTTTCCAAATCCTGCGCGACTGGCAGCGGGAAGCAGAGCGACGCTTCGATGTGGTCATTCTTGACCCGCCCAAATTTGCCCAGAGCAAGCGCACCGTTGATGGCGCGCTGCGTGGCTATAAGGAGATCAACTTGCAGGCCATGCGTTTGTTGCGGCCCGACGGCATCCTTGCCACTTTCAGTTGCAGTGGGCTGGTCAGCGCCGATCTCTTCCAAAAGGTCATCTTTGGCGCGGCCGTAGACGCGGGCCGCCCGGTGCAGATTCTCGAATGGCTACAGCAGGGCGCTGACCATCCGGTGGCTCTTACCTTCCCGGAGGGAGCCTATCTCAAAGGGCTGATCTGCCGGGTGGACGAGGCGTGATGGAGTACACGGATTTCATCGCAGGGCTGCGCGACCGGCTGGCTCGCCCCCTGCCCGGCCACAACGCGCACCGGCTGATGTCGCCCATCCCCCGGGCCGGGACCGAGCCTGGCTACGTGCCGCCGCTTCCGCCCCGGCGCGGCGGTGTGCTGGTGCTGTTCTACCCCCACAACGACGTTCCATACCTGGCGCTGATTCTGCGCCCCACCTACGACGGGGTACACAGCGGGCAGGTGAGCTTTCCCGGCGGCGGCGAGGAGGAGATGGACACGGACTTGATCGCTACTGCGCTGCGCGAAGCCTACGAGGAGGTGGGCATCCCGCCAGAAGAGGTGGAAATCATCGGCCATCTTTCCAAGCTCTACATCGAGCCTAGCAATTTTGAGGTCTACCCGACGGTAGGGTGGATGGCCCAGCGCCCGACCTTTCGCATCGATCCCAACGAAGTGGCCCGCCTGCTGGAAGTGCCGTTCAGCGCCTTTCAAAACCCGATCAACCGCTACGAGGAGCAGTGGACTCTGCGCGGGCGGCAGGTGCAGGTTCCCTTCTTCAAAATCCAGGGGCAGACGGTGTGGGGAGCGACCGCGATGATACTCAGCGAGTTGATGGCGGTGATGGGAGAACACGGATTACAGAATTGACGGATTAAAATCCGTGTTCTCCCACCAATTTTGCCCTTGCGTCGCGGCAATGGTACGATCCGCTCCTATGACACACGAGAAATCGCCCAACACAACCCACGAATTTCGCATGGCCTACCACGACGCCAACGCCGAACTGCAACCCATCCGCCTGCTCTGGCGCATACTCTATACACTGGCTTTGCTTGCTCTGCTCGTTCTCATCGGTCTGTGGCGCAGCGGACGGATCGCCGGCGCGGCGACAAACGCCCAACAGAGCGGCACGCCGCTGGTTCTCGCCTTCTACTACACCTGGTACGACGAGAATACGTGGAATGACGCCACTGTGCCGGACCTGCCCGCCATACCCTACGCCAGCCGGGACAGGGGCGCGATGGGGCGACAGATCGAACAGGCGCAACGGGCAGGCATCGACGCTTTCCTTGTGGCCTGGTATGGGCCGGGCGGCGAACCCAACCAGACCGAATCCAATCTGGCTGCGCTGTTGGACGAGGCCGCGGCCCGCAACTTTCGTATCGGCATTCTCTTCGAGACGACATCGCCCTTTTTTGGCGGGACAGGCGACGCCAGCGCTGCCCTGGCCCATGCGCTGAACGTCCACGCCGTCCATCCGGCTTTTCTGCGCGTGGATGGGCGACCGGTCATCTTCTTCTGGCGGCCCACCCTGTGGGGTGTGG
>JACQGT010000619.1 GCA_016199425.1 Chloroflexota bacterium | reverse complement strand
GCTTCTCTCTCAAGAATACCTCAGACTCTTCTTTTTGGCGATTCGTATTCTACTGATAACTACCCGTAAGATAACCCGGCGGTATCATGGGATGATGAGATGATACTGTTGGCCTATCTTGTTGTTACTTAACGAAATGATGTTGTTATGCCCAAATGGGCGGTTGTTATGTCGTTGTGAGATATAACAAACCACTGATCAGATGTGATCTCAGCATAACGAAGATCGATTTGGCCTATTTTCGCACGTAACAACAGGGAAATGAAGTAAAACTGTAGGATAGGCCAACAGTATCATGAGATGGTGGGACGTGGCAATTCCATCATCTCATCATCGCCTCTGATCCTTCAACATCCCCAACATCTCCCCCAGCGGCCGGGTATTGATCACATCCGCGGCGGTGATCCACCCCCGCCGCGCGGTGTGGATGCCGTAGGGGAGCAGGTCGATGTCCTCGCGGCTGTGGGCGTCGCAGTTGATGACCAGCTTGCAGCCCAGTTCCACGGCCCGACGGGCGTAGGGGCCGCTCAGGTCCAGGCGGGAAGGGTGGGCGTTGATCTCCACAATTGTGCCCGTCTCGGCGCAGGCTTGCAGCACTCGCTCCAGATCGATCTCCGACGGCTCGCGCCGGCCAATCAGCCGCCCGGTAGGGTGGCCCAAAATGTCCACGTGGGGGTTGCGCACCGCCTTCAGACAGCGCTCGGTGATGCTCTCCCGCTCCTGGCGCAGACCCGTGTGGATGGAGGCGACGACCACATCCAGCGTAGCCAGCACCCCGTCGGGTAGACCCAGCGTACCGTCGGCCAGCACTTCGACTTCCGTGCCCAGGAGCAGACGAAAGTCGACGCCCGCGGCCGCGTAGCCGGTGTTCAGCCGGTCAATCTCAGCCCGCTGCTCGGCCAGTCCCGCCGCGTCCACCCCTTGCGTCACGCCCAGACCGATGCTGTGATCGCTCACATTCCAGTAGCGATAGCCTGCGGATCGGGCGGCCTCGGCCATCTCCGCAATTGTGCCTTTGCCGTCGCTGAAGGTAGTGTGGCTGTGCAGTTCCCCCACAATGTCGGCCAACTCGATGAGGCGGGGCAGGGCGTGTTGGCGCGCAGCCTGTATCTCTCCGCTGTTCTCGCGCAGTTCCGGGGCCACCCAGTCCAGGCCGAGAAAGGCGTAGAGTTCCTCTTCGGTCTCGAAGAAGCGTTCTGTGCCGTCGGGAAGGTCCGGGTGTGCGTCGCTGGTGAGGGAATACTCGTTGAGACTCCAGCCCTGTTTCTGGGCCAACTCGCGCACAGCCACGTTGTGGGCCTGGCTGCCGGTAAAATAGGCCAGGGCCGCGCCCCAATGGGGGGCCTCCACCACGCGCAGGTCCACCTGCATCCCGCTGGGCAGGGCAATGCTGGACTTGCGCTCCCCCGCGCCCAAAATGTCCACGGCCTGGGGCAGCCCCCGGAAAGCCTCCATCACGGCCACGGGCTGCGCGCTGACAACCAGAATGTCCACGTCACCGATGGTTTCCCGCCAGCGGCGCAGGCTGCCCGCCAACTCGATTTTCTGGATGGTTTGCGGCGCAAGCGCGGCCAGCAGGTCGGCTATCAATCCCTCGGCCAGAGGACGGGCTGCGCCGATGGGGGTGCGACTGTCCTGTCGGCGGGCCAGGAGTTCGATGCCTTTGAGAATCTTCTCCTCGCTCTTGGCCCCAAAGCCCTTCAACACCCGGATGCGTCCGGCCTCGGCTGCCGCTTTTAGCTCGTCCACGTTGGTAATCTCTAGCTCCTCCCACAGCCGTTTGGCCGTCTTTGGCCCCACGTCGGGGACGCGCATCATCTCCACCACCCCGGCAGGCACCTGGGCGGTCAGCTTCTCGTAGTAGGGGATCGAGCCGGTGGTGAGGAGTTCGTCGATCTTTTCGGCGATGGCCTGGCCGATGCCGGGGACGGTGCGCAGCTCCCCCGCGGCGTGGACCGCGTTGATGTCCCGGTTCAGCTCTTCGATGCTGCGGGCTGCGTTCTGGTAGGCGATAATTTTGAAGCGGTTGTCGCCCAAAATCTGCAACAGATCGCCGATAGCGGCGAAAATTTCGGCCACCTGGCGGTTGTTCAAACGGGGCAGATCGGGAGCAGACACGGGCACTTCCTTTGACGGGTGGGGCGCGAGACTGGGAAGAATTATAGCACAAAGCGGACTTCGTCCCACAACTGGGACGCACCCTAACGACACCCTTCAGAACGGTTTTTCTGAGGCAACCATCTTGCACTTTCCCCGCGCTGTGCTACACTTTCTTCTATTGTCCCAACCTCATCCTGCAAAGGAAACTCGTCAATGTCTGACGTTCTCTCTCTTCCCCTGCCCCATCTGGCCGAGCAATTTCTTCTGCGCCCGGATGTGGCTTTTCTGAATCACGGCAGCTTTGGCGCTTGCCCCCGCCCTGTCTTCGACGCTTACCAGGCCTGGCAGCGGGAGTTGGAGCTGCAGCCAGTAGACTTTCTGGGCCGCCGGAGAGACGATCTGCTGGCCGAAGCCCGCTCTGTCCTGGGCGCTTATATCAACGCTTCGCCCGACGATTTTGTCTTTGTTCACAACGCCACCACCGGCGTCAATATCGTGGCCCGCTCGCTGGAGTTGCAGGCGGGCGATGAGGTGCTGGGCACGGATCACGAATACGGCGCGGTCAACAAAACCTGGCGCTTTCTCTGCGAAAAGCGGGGCGCTCGCTACCTCAACCAGCCTGTCTCCCTGCCTGTAGACGATCCGGAACAGATGCTGGAGGAACTATGGGCCGGGGTGACGCCGCGCACAAAAGTCATCTGTATCAGCCACATCACGTCGGGGACGGCTTTGCGCTTCCCCATCGAGATGGTCTGTCGGCGGGCGCGGGAGGAGGGCATCCTGACAATCATCGACGGCGCGCACGCGCCCGGCCAGATCGATCTGGACATGCGGGCCATCGGCGCGGATTTCTACAGCGGCAACTGTCACAAATGGCTGTGCAGCCCCAAAGGCGCTGGCTTTCTCTACGCCCGCCAGGAGCAACAGCGCCTGCTCCACCCGCTGGTGGTCAGCCACGGCTGGGGCAACGAGACTCCCACCCGGACGCCCTTCCTGGACTACTTTACGTGGACGGGCACAGACGATCCCGCGGCCTATCTCAGCGTGCCGGCTGCGGTGCGTTTTCAGCAGGAGAACAACTGGCCGGCGGTGCGCGCTGCCTGTCACCGGCTGGGGGTGGAGGCGCTGCGTCGTATTGAGGCGTTGACTGGCCTGCCTTCGGTCGTTCCCGACGACGAGCGCTGGTGGTCGCAGATGGTTGTAGCGCCCGTGCCCGCCTGCGATCTGGGCGCGCTGCACCGGGGGCTGTGGGAACAGTTTAAAGTGGAGATTCCCTGCACCCGCCACGGGGATCGCCACTTTGTGCGCATATCGATCCAGGCCTATACGACGCCGGAACAGATCGACCGGCTGGTGGAGGGGCTGGCCGCGTTGCTGCCAGAGGGATAATGGGATGATGGGATAATGGGGGCGGCATTCCCCCATTATCCCATCATCCACTCCCCAAAAACGCCGCTTGCATACAACCAGCCCTTGCAGTACACTATATCCGTTACCTCAGCTTAGTCCCCAACTGAGAAAACAAATCCTCTATCGTCCGTTCAATGCAGAAAAGGAGCGAAAAGTGGAAGCATCTCTGAAACACCGCCGTGTTTCGTCGTTTCGTGTTGTGTTGTATCTGTTGTTGGTGCTGGCAATGGTCTTGTCTGCCTGCGCCGCTCCTCCCGCCGCCGAAGCCCCCGCCGAACAGCCCGCGCCTGCGCCGACCGTGGCCGCCGCGGCTGAAGCCCCGAAAGCAGAAGCGCCGGCTCCCGCCCCCGCCGCCGCCGAAGCCGACCCGATGATGACTGTCTTCGGTGAGAAGTTGCCCGACGACGCCCTGCCCTATGACGAGCAGGTCTATAAGAGTGGCTGCAGCATCACGGCCAATCCGATCACCGCCGACTTTATGGTCTCTGTCTACCAGCGCTATTGCGGTCTGGACAACGCGCTGACCCTGGCCCTGGTGGACCTGGACAAAGATTTCAACGTCATCCCCATGGCCGCGGACAGTTGGGAAGCCTCAGATGACGGCCTGACCTGGACCTTCCACATTCAGCCTGGCCTGATGTGGAACGATGGCACGCCGGTGACGGCCAACGACTGGGTGGCCACCTACCGCTACGCGGCCGACCCGGAACACGCCTGGGACTTCGCCTGGTTCTATTCCGGCGTGATCAAGAACTGGGATGAGATCATCGCCGGCGAGCTGCCCACCGAGGAGTTGGGCGTGGTGGCCGTGGACGATGCGACCCTGCAGATCACCACCTACAACCCCTTCCCGCCCCTGCCCGGTATGATGAAGTTTGCCTGGCCGTTGCAGGCCAAAGCGCTGGAAACGCATGGCCCCTTCTACAACAACGACCCGGCTACCTCGGTCAGCATGGGCCGCTGGAAACTGGTTTCTTTGGAGCCGGGCAAGTCGATTGTCCTGGAAGCCAACGAGAAATTCACGGGCCGCAACCCGCTGAAGCTGAAGCGAATGGAAGTGACCTTCATGGATGTCAGCACCGCCTTTGCTGCCTTCCAGAATGGCGAGATTATGACCGTTGACTACCAGGATCTCACCCCGGCGGACTTCGATCTGGTCATGAGCGACCCGGTATTGAGCGAGAACTATCTGCGCCACTTCGGCGACTTCCGCACCGACTATCTGCTCTTTGACACCTTCAACCCGCCCTTCAACGATCTCAACGTGCGCAAGGCCTTTGCCCACGCCGTGGACCGGGAGAGCATCGTCAAGAATGTCATGGGCGAGGTCAAGGGTCTGGCCGCCTATGCCTTCCTCATGCCCGGCTTCCCCTCCTCGTCGGCCAAGGGTGAGCTGAACGAGTACCAGAACTACGACTGCGATACGGCCAAGCAGCATCTGTCCGATGCGGGCTTTGCCGACGCTGCCGGCTTCCCGCCCCAGGAACTCTGGCTGCGCAACGAAGGCCCCGCCATGCAGGCCGTCTATCAGGCCGTGGCAGCCTCCATCTCCGAATGCCTGGGCGTGCAGATCGAGGTTTCCAACAAAGACGGCAAGGTCTATATGGATTCCCTGAATGCCAAGCCGACCCAATTGACCTTTGGCGCCGTCTCCTACGGTATGGACTATCTGGACCCGGCCAATATGCTGGGCATCTGGGTTTCCACAGGCCGCCACTCCTGGAAGAACGATGAGTTCGACCGTCTGATCCGCGAAGCCACGCCGTTGGTCGGTGATCCAGCCCTGCGCGACCAGATGTTCCGGGATGCGGAGAAGATTCTGGTGGACGATGTGGGCGGCGTCTTTGTCGACCATCGCTGGCAGGGCACGCTCTTCCAACCCTTCGTCATGGGTGACGGTTTCCGCACACCCGACTCCAACGGCATTACCGCCTGGCACTGGGGCAATGACTGGGTGTGGGGGGATATCTATCTGGCCAAGCAGCAGTAAGCTCAAGGCCGGGTGAAACGTGAAACGTGAGAGAGGCCGATTGCGCTCACGTTTCACGTTTCACGTTTCGACTCGTACCGTCAGTCTGTGCTTTCCCACCTTTCAGGACAACAGGCCGCATCCTATGACCCGCTACATTCTTGGGCGTCTGCTTTCCCTCGTTCTTGTGATCCTCGCCGTCTCGATGATCACCTTCAGTATGATGCACGCGGTCCCCGGCGGCCCTTTCGACGAGACCAACCAGCCCCTTCCCCCCGCGGCCAAAGCCAATATCCTGCGCAAATATGGCTTGGACCAGCCGGTTTGGACGCAGTATATGAAGTATATGAGCAACGCGCTGCAATTTGATTTTGGCATCCCCTACCAGCAGCCGACAACAACCGTTGCCCAACTGATCAAGAGTACATGGAAAATCACGGCCCAGGTGGGTTTGATGACCCTTCTCATTGCCTTTGGCCTGGGCATTCCCCTGGGCATCATTGCCGCCTACAACCAGAATTCATGGGTGGATACGATCGTCACCTTTATGGCTATGTTGGGATTTATTATGCCCAGCTTTGTTCTGGGTACGCTCTCCATTTTGT
>JACQGT010000642.1 GCA_016199425.1 Chloroflexota bacterium | reverse complement strand
ATCCAGCATTATACGCTCTGGCGGGACATCGAGATTCTGTTCAAAACCGTCCCTACTGTGTTGAGCAGCCGGGGCGCACGCTAACAGTACAGGCTCAACAAGCGACGAACGAATGAGAACTATTTTTCCTAGCGGAGGTACGCAAACAATGGGCGGACGAAATAACCAAATCAATCAGACGGGGCGATGGAGCGGACAAAGCTGGTGGGTGGCGCTGGGCGGTGTTGCGCTGCTGGCGCTGGTCCTGCTGGGCGCAGCCGACGCCTGGGCCGCGCCTGTGGCCGACCGGATGAACCAGACCATTCCTCAACCCACACCGTCGGCCCAACCGACGGCTGTGCCAACGGTCACACCCACAGCGCTGCCCGCGCCGACAGACGCACCGCCCACGAATCCACCGCCCACACCCACCTCATCTGCTGGCGGCAGTGGACCCACAGCCACACCCCTGCCCACAGACACGCCGACGGCTGTAACCACACCGACAGCCACACCGACGCCGTCGGCTGTCCCAGGCTTTGGCCTTCTGCTCCAACTGGAAGCTTTGCCCGCGCTTGTTATGCAAGGGGATGAAGTCGCATTGCGTTTTGTCGTCACCAATCCCGGCAGTGTGGCCGCGGTGAACGTACAGGTACGCGATGAACTGCCCAAAGGTCTGACTCTGGTGGAGAGCAGTGTGGACGGCGGCGAAGCCAGCGTCGAAACGAGCGCCACAGGAGCCACGATCCTCCATCTCAGTTGGCCGTCCCTGGCGGCAGGCGCGCAGGTCGAAGCGATTGTCCGCGTCACCATTGCCGCGAATACGCCGAATGGCGCTGTCATCGACAATCTGGCCGCGGCCTGGGCAGACAACGCAGCCATGTATACCGCGGGCATCAGCCTCGGTATGCCGCCTGCCCTGTTGCCCACCTTTGATTAGTCCCCGTGGATGTGAATACCCGAAGTGCCGGCGGGCACAATAGCCGCTGGTCTGCGATCGGTTCTGGCCCTGTCATTGCTCTGACGATGACAGGGCTTGCCTTTTTCTTTTATACAGCCGGTGTCGCGCCGGGGTTGACCTGGGCCAACTACGGCGCGGACGGGGGCGATCTGCTGGCGGCGGCGGTGACGAATGGCGTCCCCCATCCCACCGGCTATCCGCTCTATATTCTGCTCTTACAGGGCTGGATAAAGTTGCTCGGCTTGTTGGCTCCGGCCAGCGACATCGCCTGGCGCGGCAACCTCTTCAGCGCGGCCGCGGCCGCGGTCAGCGTGGGCTGTACGGTGCTGGTGGTCTGGCGTTTGTGGAGTGACAGCCGTACCGTGTACCTGGCGGCGCTGCTGAGTGGGGCGGCGTGGATGGTCGCTCCCCTGCTGTGGGGACAGGCGTTGATCACCGAAGTCTACGCCTTGCACGCGGCGATCTTTGCGGGGTTGGCCTGGCTGTTGCTGCGGGAGAATTTTCGCCACCCCCATTTTTATGGCCTGGCTGTGGGTGCGCTCTTCGGTCTGGGGCTGGCCCACCATTTGACGATTGGGTTACTTTTGCCGGGGCTGGTATACTGGTTCTGGTCTGACCCCACAAGGCGTGGCCGGCGGCTGTCACTTTGGCTGGGGTTGGTCGTTGGAATTCTGCCGGGGCTGCTGCTCTATGGACGGCTGCTCTGGCTGACCGACAAGAACGCGCCGGTCTACTGGGGGGGAGGGGACGATTTCTCCAGCTTCTGGTGGCTGGTCAGCGGGGCCGCCTACCGGCGTTATCTCTTCGCCGTGCCGCTGCCTATGCTGCTCTCCCGTCTCAGCGGGTGGGCGTGGACTCTCACCAGCCAGTGGACGCCGATTGGGTTGGGGCTGGCCCTGGCTGGTCTCTACCGCTGGGATCTCTCTCTGCCCCGGCTACGCACCCTGGCCCTGCTCTGGGCCCTGCCGGTCAGCATCTACGCCATTGGCTACAACACCGCAGACAGCGAAGTCTATCTGCTGCCGGTGGTCTGGCTGCTGGCGCTCTGGCTGCCCTTTGGCGCGCAGGAAACTGGGGAGTGGTTTCGTTCCCACTGGCCCCGGTCTGGGGATCGGGAGAGGCTGTTGCTGGCTTGTCTGCTGGCCGGGTTGTTGCTGCTCACTGTGGCCCGCTTCCCAGCCTATTCTCTCACCCAAGAGGAAAAGGCTCGCCGTTTTTTGCAGAGCGCGGGCGCTGTCTTGCAACCGGGAAGTCTCGTCTTTAGCAGTGGGGATGGGGAGACCTTCGCCCTCTGGTATGGGGCGTGGGCAGCGGGCGAACTGCTGGAAGCTGCGCCCGAAACGGTTTTTGTCAATGTGGCGCTCTTTCAGTTCGACTGGTATCGCATTCAATTGCAGAACCAGTATCCCGATCTGCCCGGTGTGGCCGAGGGCAGTGCTGGGGCAATCCTGCGCGCCAATGGGGTGCAGCGCCCTGTCTTTTTCTCTGAAGTGATTGGACCCGCGCTGCCGGATGAACTGATCCCGGCGGGGCTATTGTGGCGCTATCAACCGAAGCAATGATGTGGGAATGGATTCGATGAGTGCATCACAGGGTATCAAAACAATGGATCAAGCGGGGATGGACCGTTCTACGATGGGGATGGATTGGCGGCGGTTTGTAACTTTCCGGCGCGGCGTGCTGGTGGTACTGCTTGTTTTGGCACTGCTGGCGGGCGTCAAACTGGCGCGGGTGGGCGGCCAAGGCTGGCAGGGCTACCGGCACGGGCTGGTCCTGCGTGATGCCCTCGAAGCTGACCGCTCCCTGGCAGTATTGATTGACCACCGGGAGGATGTGGAGGCCGTGGCCGCGGCGTTGGCAGGGCTGGAAAAAGAGTTGCGCCCCTTCGCTTTCCTGCTGCGCTGGATGGATGGCGTGACCGCATATGGCTCTACCCTCGCGGCCGCGCCCGATCTGCTGGTGGTGGGGGCCGAGTATGCAACACTGGCTGCGCGCGCGTTGTCCGTCATTGCTCCCGTTTTGCCCGCAGGAGACGTGGACGTAGAGGCTCTGATCCAGGCAGTGGGCAGCCAGGGCGAGGCCCTCGCCCAGTTGTCAGGCTATGCAGATCGGGCAGCCGCGGCTCTGGCGTCTGTGGATGTGGCGCGCCTGCACCCGCGTCTGGTGCAGCCGTTGCTGGCCTTGCAGCCTCTATCGCCGCTATTGGGCGACAGTTTGCAGATCACATCGGCCATTCCCCAACTGCTGGGGATGAACGGGCCTGTCACCTATCTGGTGCTGGTGCAGAACAATCACGAGCTGCGGGGCACGGGCGGTTTTATCACCGGCGTCGGCGTGCTGAAGGTGGAGCGGGGCCGGGTGGCCGACCTGACCTTTTCCGATAGTTACGCCGTGGACAATCTGGAGGTCTCCCATCCCCCTGCGCCGCCCCAAATGCAGAAATATATAAAGGCGGACCTGCTCTTTTTGCGGGATGCTAACTGGTCGCCGGACCTGCCCACCAGCGCACGCACGATTGACACCATCTACACCCGGGACAAAGGCGTGCAGGTGGACGGCATCATCACTGTTGACCTGCGGGCAGTCGAATTGCTCGTCGGCGCGCTGGGTCAGGTGGAAGTGGAAGGGCTGGATAAGCCGATTACCGCTGCCAACGTAGTTCAAGTCATCAAAGAGCTGTGGGGGACGACGCCTACCGGGGATCAGCGGGGCAATTTCATGGAATGGTTGCATGGGCGCAAGGATTTTATGCCCCTGATTGCCCAGGCGATTCTAGCCAAGCTGAAGACAGGCCGCTTCAACTATTTTGCCCTGATCGGCGCGGCCCAGAAGTCTATGGCAGAACGGGCGGTCCAACTGTGGATGCGGGAGGCTAATGTGCAGGCCCAGCTCCACGCCTGGGGCTGGGACGGGAGTCTGCTGCCCCAAGCGGATGCCGATTTTGTGGCCCTGGTGGACACCAATCTGGGCTTCAACAAAGTGGATGCGGTGATGCGCCGCTCGTTGGACTATCGAGTCTATTGGCTGGACGGCCCCAGCGAACCGGCAACCGTACAGGCGACGATTACCTACGAACACAGCCAGCCAGTACCCGGCCTGGAGAAGTGTGTGATCGATGCTTACTACGGCGAGACCTACGACGACATGACCGAGCGCTGCTACTTTGATTACGTTCGCTTGTATGCGCCCCGAGGCAGCAAACTGGTCAGCGTACAGGGGGTGGACAGCGATTCGATTGTCAGCCGGTCTGGCGAGGCGGGAACCCAGGTGTTTGGGGCGTTTTTTTCCATGCAGCCGGGTCGCACACACCAGATCACATTTACCTATCGCCTGCCCGCTGCCATCCGTCAAACGGGCTACCGGCTGGTGATCCAACGCCAATCCGGTTCTGGCCCGCTGCCGATTCGCTGGCAGGTGGCAAATCGAGCTTTTACGGGGACGATTACCCAGAATACATTTGTGTGGGCAGCGCGGTAGGGAATTTGCGATTGGCGACTGGGGATTGGCGACTGGGGATTGGCGACCGGAGATCGTCCAACCCAATCCCCAGTCGCTAATCCCCAATCCCCAGCAGTTGGGGCAGGAGCGCGCCGCTGCGGCCGCGTAAAGTGACATCCGCCAGAGCAGAGAGCGGGCCGGGTTCGGGGTTGATCTCAATCACCCGTGACCCGGCCCGCTTTGCGATCAAAGGCAACTCTGCGGCGGGATAGACCAGGCCGCTTGTGCCCACCACCAGCAGCGCGTCGCAGGCGGAGACGGCATTGACCGCCGCAGTCAGAGAGCTTTGCGGCAGCGTCTCGCCAAACCAGACGACGGAGGGGCGCACATTGCCTCCACAGGTGGCGCAGCGGGGCGGCTGGGGCGCCGTGCGCTCAGCGGCTTGCAGGTTGTGGAGTGTCCCGCAGCGTTGGCAATGAAAACGGGCAATGCTCCCGTGCAGATGGATGATGTTTGTGTTGCCCGCCCGCTCGTGCAGATCGTCCACATTTTGGGTAATCAGCGCAAAACCGGGCCAATGCCGCTCCATTTCCGCCAGCGCCAGATGGCCTGGGTTGGGCGTCGCCTTCTCCACCCCGGCCAGCCGGGCCATATACCAGCGCCAGACCAGTCCGGGGTCTGCGGCAAAGCCCTGGGGCGAGGCCAACCGTTGCGGATCGTAGCGCGCCCACAGCCCCGTCTGCGCGTCCCGGAAGGTGGGCACACCCGACTCCGCGCTCACCCCCGCGCCGGTCAGACAGGCAACGACGGCAGAGGAGCGAAGTATTTCAGCAACTGCGTGAATAGACGTATCCATAGGTGTGGCGGGTATTGGGATATTGGATATTGGGTATTGCGGCGCAATACCCAATATCCAATATCCCAATATCTACTATCTCTACTACGCCCCAATCCTCTTCAGCCGCCCCGCGTGGCCCATCGCTTGAGGAATCAGAGTCGTGGCGTGAAAGATGCCCATACCGCCTCCCGCGCAGGCGCGCTCGCCAAAGGTTGTGGTGGTATCCGGCCTAGCCCGCGGACTCCATAGGAGCGTGGGCACGGGGTGGAAGCTGTGGCTGCGCATCTTGGCCGGGGTGCTGTGATCGCCGGTCACGATCAGCGCGCCGGGCTGTAGGGCCAGAATGCGCGGGATGATAGCGTCCACCACTTCGATCTCGTGGACTTTGGCCGCAAAGTTGCCGTCTTCTCCGTAGCTGTCCGTCTTCTTTACGTGGATAAAGAAGAAGTCGAAATCGTTCCACGCCCGCTCCAGCGCGTCGATCGCGTGGCTGGGGCGATCTCCCTCGAACTCCACAATCTCCATCCCCACCAGACTGGCAACCCCTTTATACATTGGATAGACGGCGATGGCGGCGGCGCGCATCCCGTAGATATCGGGGAAGCGGGGCAGACCGGGGTCTTTGGCCAGACCGCGCAGGTTGAGCGAATTGGCTTTGGGTTCGTTGGCAATGGCCTGGCGGGCCGCCTCCACCCAGCGGTTGAGCAGCCGGGCGCTGCGTTCCCCTTCCGGGCTGCCGCTGCTGTCGGTGACGGGCAGGGGATGCTTGCCGGTGGCGAGGGGATCAGTCTCTGTCAGCGCGCCGCCCAGCCCTTTGCCGCGGATGACCAGCACGAAGCGGTGTTCCTTGACCGGCTGCACAAAGACCTGCACGCCCTCGTCTGCCAGCAGATCGCCCGTGGCTGCTTGCAGTTTGGCGCACAGGCGCACGCATTCGTCCGACCCGATGCGCCCGGCCCGTCGGTCGGTGATGAAGCCGTCGGCGTCGGCGCTGGCAAAGTTGCCCCGGGCTGCAATGTCGTTGGGCGTCAGCGTAAAGCCGATGCCCAAGGCTTCCAGCACACCCCGTCCGATTTCGTAGCGTACGGGGTCGTAGCTGAAGAGGCTGAGATGGGCCGGGCCGCTGCCCGGTTCGATGCCAGGCCGGATGGGGATACTCAGGCCGGTTATCCCTTCGGCAGCCAGCCGGTCGAGATTGGGCGTGGACGCGGTTTCCAATTCGGTCAACCCACCTGCTTGCATGGGCAGACCGCCCAGACCGTCCATCACGAGCAGCACAATTTTATCGCCGGGCTGGTGTAGTTCGGCCATCAGATTAAATTCTGTAAAAACACTTGACATTGATTCACTCCCCGGAGTGTTGGCGCAGAGAGATTCGCGGGTGATAAGCCGCTGCAAGCAGTATACCAAAATGACCAGAAAAGCTCCGAGTGGGGTCGGCGCAAAAACAAACGGGGGACGACACAGCGTCCCCCGTTTGTTTTACATCTTTCGCAAAGATCGATCCATCGCGAAAGATAGTGTCTGTCTAAAAGGCTCAGGTAGCCAGAGTCGCTTCGGTCTTGGGGTCAAAGATGTGGGCATTGGACATATCCACGGCCAGATCGATTTTGTCACCGGCGGTGACACGCACACGCGGATCCACGCGGGCGACAAACTGCTTGTCGTCTTTGGTCGCGAGATAGAGGAAGATCTCGTTGCCCATCAACTCAGTTACGTCCACTGAGGCATCCATATCCGCTTCGAGGATGCCAGGCGGTGTGAACTGCTTGGCGTGGATGTCGTCTGGGCGGATGCCGAAGACCACCTGCTTGCCCATGTGGGCGCGCCATTCTTTGGCTTTTTCGCCGGGCACTTCCATGCGGAAACCACCGGTGTTGATCTCCAGCTTGCCATCGCTCTCGACTAGCGTGGCGTCGAAGAAGTTCATGCTGGGGCTGCCGATAAAGCCGGCTACGAAGACGTTGGCCGGGTGATCGTAGAGGTCCTGGGGCGAGTCGATCTGCTGGAGCAGGCCATCTTTCATAACAGCGATGCGGGAAGCCATCGTCATGGCTTCCACCTGATCGTGGGTCACATAAATGAAGGTGGTAGCCAGCCGCTTGTGCAGCTTGGAGATGTTGGCCCGGGTCTCGACGCGCAATTTGGCGTCCAGATTGGAGAGAGGCTCGTCAAAGAGGAAGACGGCGGGTTCGCGCACGATGGCCCGACCCACGGCCACGCGCTGGCGTTGACCACCGGAGAGCTGCTTGGGCTTACGATCCAGCAGTTGCTCGATGCCCAGCAGACCGGCGGCGACCTTGACGCGTGCATTGATCTGGTCCTTCGGCGTCTTGCGCAGTTTCAGGCCAAAGGCCATATTGTCGTAGACGCTCATGTGCGGGTAGAGCGCGTAGCTCTGGAAGACCATCGCGATGTCCCGATCTTTGGGCGGCACATCGTTGACGATGCGGTCGCCGATCAGAATCTGCCCATCGCTGATCTCTTCCAGACCGGCCAGAAGGCGCAGGCTGGTGGTCTTGCCACAGCCGGAGGGGCCGACAAAGACGAGAAATTCTTTGTCTTCTACATGAATGGAGAGGTCGTTCACCGCCACTACATCGCCGAAGCGCTTGTAGACGTTTTCAAAAGTTACACCGGCCATTGGATTTGTTTGCTCCTTTGAAATGAGGTTTGGGCCTGAAAACTGGCAGAATTTTGCGGTCACCCTTTCCGTGGCGAGCAATCGTCCAAAGCGGAATGGTGGGTCTCGTTGCCTATACCGTCCAGTTAAAAGGCTCGTGAGTGTTGTACCCAAACGGGTATGATAGAGTGGGCATCTGGCTGCGCTGCGTGTAGAAAACAAAAGCAGATGCTCGAAAAGCACAGTAGGAGGGCTGGTCCCGAACGGAGAAGCGGTCAGATTCCTTTCTGCCTTTTGCGGGAAAATGGACAAAATTCAGTCATCGGGGGAAGACTTGGCGCAGTATAGCACGATACGCGACGCTTGGCAAGTCGATTTTTTGCCAAAACATTGGGCTACGTAGTTTTTTTCATAGCCTGCAAAAAGGGAATTCTAGCGGGATGGGCTTTGGGTACTACCCGCAACTCTGCTAGAATACCGGCATGAACAGTGCATCTACAACCCCATCTGTCCGTCACATCTCCAGCCAATCCACCGCCAACCACTCCCTGACGCGTCGCGTGCGCTCATTCGTGGCTTTGTGGCTGCTGGTAGTGACGCTGGTTGCAGCTCTGCCTTCCAGCGCCCAGGCCAATGAAGACCCCAGCCAACTCTCCCCCGACGGCGAGCGGGCTGCGCTGCTCATCAACCAACTGCGGGCCAGCGCAGGGTTGTCGCCTCTGCGCGTGCATCCCCTGTTGACACAGGCAGCCAACCTGCACATTCTGGACATGACCACCAGCGGCGTCTACGGACACTACGGCAGCGACGGCAGTTCGGTCCACACGCGCATTGCCCGCACAGGCTATGTGACCAGCGGCTGGAACGGCGAGAATTGGGCCGTCTCGGTCACAGTGGACAAATCGATTGGCTGGTGGATGGAAGATGCACCCCATCGGGAGAATGTGCTGAACCGCTTCTACACCGAAATGGGCATTGGCACTGCGCCCCATCCCAAAGGCTGGGGGCTGATTCTGGTGGTGAATTTCTCCACAGGCAATGTAAACGGGCCTGAAGGCTATGTGCCGGGGGGCGGGCAGAGTGCCGAACAGCAAGCCGAGGTTAGCCAAGTGGTTGCGTCCCAATCCATCGATCTTACACCAATCGTCGATTCGGGTCTGCGCTATCGGGTGTTGCCGGGCGACACTCTCTTTTCCATCGGCCAGCGCTATGGGGTGAATTGGCAGTCGATTGCCCAACTCAACAGCCTGGGCAATCGAAGCATTCTGCAAATTGGCACGGAGTTGCGTATACCCGGCGGTGGGGAGCCGCAGGCAGCCGTTGCCCAGGGCGAGCAGGGTCTTTACACTGTCGCCCCGGGGGATACACTGTTGGGGATTGCCCTCCGCTTTGGGATGGGGTGGCAGGCGTTGGCCGCGGCCAATGGGCTAACTGAGCGCTCGCTCTTGCAGATTGGCGATGTCTTGACGATTCCGGGCGGCACGAAGACGACGGCAGAAGAGCCGGTCAGCGCTGCGCGCACCTATACGGTGCAGGCGGGCGAGACAGTCTGGGTCATCGCAGCCCGTTACAGCGTGGATTGGCGGGCGCTCTTGCAGAAGAACGGTCTGAGCGAGCAAGCCCTGCTCCAGATCGGGCAGGTCTTGGTTCTGCCCTAACGCAGCCGCTGGCGGTCATCGGCCATACCGGCCAGGGATTCCAGACTCTATGCCCGGCTGATAGGTGTTGTCCTGACCCACTTCTTGATTGCACCCATTCTGCAACCAAAACCAGATTCTGACATCATAACCCTTGACCCAGCCTTAGCTTGATGCCTATGGACTGCCAGTCCGCCCTACAAAATTTTCTGGCCGAAGATTGAAGCGATCAGTTCCACGGCCAGCTCCGCGGTGCGGTTGCCGTCGTCCAGGATCGGATTGATCTCCACCACATCCAGCGATGCGATTTTGCGCGATTCGGCCAGAATCTCCATCAGCAGATGGGCCTCGCGGAAGGTCAGCCCGCCGGTGACGGGTGTGCCCACCCCCGGCGCGGCGGACGGTTCCATGGCGTCCATATCGAAGCTGACGTGGATGCGGTTGAGATGGCCCAGCCGGGTGAGGGCACGGCGGGCCACCGTTGCCATGCCCAGCTCGTCCACATCCCGCATTGTAAAAACGGTGATGCCGCTGACGGCCAGGGCCTGCCGTTCCTTCGGATCCAAATCCCGGATGCCGATCATCACCACATCCTGGGCGTGCAGTTTGGGGCCAGGATGGCCCAGATTGACCAGCTCCTCGTGGCCCATCCCCAGCAGTACGGCCACGGGCATCCCGTGGATGTTGCCGGACGGGGTGATCTCCGGGGTGTTGAAGTCGCCGTGGGCGTCCACCCAAATCAGGCCGAGCGGGCCGCAGCTAGCGCCGCCGCCCACTGTGCCGATGGCGATGGAGTGGTCCCCGCCTAGAAAGATGGGGATCTCCGGCGTTGTGGCGCAGCGCTGGGCCATGGCGTAGATGGCTGTGCAGGCTTCCACCACCGCGTTCAGATGGCGCAGGCCGCCCCCGTTGGATTCGATCCAATGCTGGGCACGCACGCCCGCCTCGTCCCGCACGGGCACGGAGACGTTGCCTACATCCTCCACCTCGTGGCCCAGCCGCCGCAGCCGCTCGAAGAGGCCCGCATAGCGAACCGCGCTGGGTCCCATATCCACGCCCCGCCGCTGCTGGCCCAGGTCCATTGGCACGCCGACAATGCGAATTTGGTGCATAGAGTTGGCGCTTCTTTCCGCAATAGAAGAAAATAGTGAATGGCGAATGGCGAATGGCAAATGGCAAATGGACGACACTCACAACGCAATACGTCCCCGAACAGCCCAGTCGCCAATCTCCAATCCCTAATCGCCAGTCTCCAGAACCACCGCCATCCCCTCACCGCCCCCGTCCGCGCCGCCGGTGACCGCGCCCGTCACTGGATCCCGGTAGATGGCGTGGATCAGCCCGACGCCGCCGTAGCTGTAGGGCAGTTCCATCACCGGGTGGCGCTGGGAGACCTCGCGCATCACCGCCCCGGAGATGCGCCGCTCGTAGCGGATGGCCCCCACCTGGCAATCGAAACGGGGCGCATAAGCTGCTTCGGTCGCGCTCATGCCGAACTCCAGACTATTGAGGATCACCTGCAAGCAACCGGTGATGATCCGTGTGGCGCCCGACCCGCCCAGAGCGAGCAACGGTTGCTGGGCCTCGCCGTCACCCTTGCGGTAGACGATTGTGGGCGCCATGCCGGTGGTGCGTCCTTTGCCCGGCGCAATCGAATTGGGGTGGCCCGGCCAGGGGTGAAAGTTTACCATCGAATTGTTGTACATAAAGCCCAACCCCGGCGTAATGACCCCGGACGACATCCCCAACGAGTGGGTCAGGTTGACGACGTTGCCCGCACCATCCACCACACTGACGTGGGTGGTGTGGGGTGAGCCGGTAGGGGTAAATTCTGCGTGGATGGGTTTGCCGGCGGCGATGTGATCCCGCCACCAGGCCGCCCGCTCCTTCGTCATCATCCATTCGATGGGTACTTCCTCGAAGTTGGGGTCGGCCATATGGGGGTTGCGGTCGGCAAAGGCCGCCTTCATCGCCATCGACACTGTGTAAATATATTCCGGGGAATTGTGGCCCAGAGCGGCCAGATCGTAGCCCTCCAAAATGTTGAGGATGGCAATCAGCGTCGGCCCGCCGTGGGGGGGTGCGGCGCTGGTGATGACGTGCCCCCGGTAGCTACCGCTGACCGACCTCTGCTCCCGCAGTTGGTAGTTCTCGAAATCCTGGCGGGTGACAAAGCTGCCGTTGGCGGCCAAATCACCGGTCATCTGCTCCTTCAGCCCGCCGTGATAGAAATCCTCCGGCCCGTGGCTGACGATGCGTTCCAGGCTGCGGGCGTAGTCCGGGTTGCGGATCACATCTCCGGCCTCGTAAGGGTGGCCGTCGTCGTCCAGATAGATGCGGCTGGCCTCGCTGTGGCGGACAATCTGGTCCATAAAAGAGACGGTCTCCGGGTAGCGCCGGGAGCGCTGCCACCAGCCCCCAATCATCCCGCCCACCATCCAGCCCTCCTCGGCCAGACGGATGGCGGGCGCGGCGACCTCCGCCCAGGAAAGCGTGCCCCAGCGATCCAACAGCGCAGCCAGCATTTTGACTGTGCCCGGCGTGCAGATGGAGGTGTAGCCGCTTTCGTTGACGTGTCCCTTCAGGAAGAAGCCCCAGCCGTCCGGGTTGGGACGGATTACCTGATCCACCCACATATCTTCGCT
>JACQGT010000637.1 GCA_016199425.1 Chloroflexota bacterium | reverse complement strand
GCCGGTGATGGTGTTGTTGGCAATACGCGCTGCACCGTCGCTCCACACATACACACCACTGCCCTTGTTATTGCGGACGGTGTTGTGGTCAATGTAGGGCGAAGAGGCCTCGATGCGTAGGGCACCGTTCTCGCTCACGCTGGCCCCGCCGGCGTACTCGACGACGGCGTACTGGAGGATGCTGCCGCCTGTGTAGTTGCCGCCGCCGTCAAAGGTGGCATCCGTGCTGGTATCGGTGAAGTGGATATAGCCCCAGTCGCCTTTGTTGGTGCCCACGTTGGAGGTGAAGGTGATGAGGCTGCCTTCCGTGCCCCGGGCGATCAGTGTGCCCTGCACGGTCATCGCCTTCAGGCTGTTGAACTTGACCGTCGTACCCGGCTCAATCGTAAGTGTCACACCGGCCTGCACAATGACGCTGCCGGTAACGATGTAGGGGTCGCAGAGTTCGGGGCCCCAGGTGGTATTGGCCGTGATGAAGCCTGAGACGTTACAGGCTGCGGCGGCCCGGGGCCGCGTGGAGGCGACCGCCCCCTGCGCCGTCACCGGGGCCGGCCCTGCGCTGCCGGCCAGCAGGGCGAATGCCAGTACCAGCCTGAAGAACGTCCGCAACAACTGCTTTCTGCTCAAGACTTTGCACCAGTTCGCTTTCATAGCTCTCCTCCTGCAATCGTCAACAGCCCCAAACCGGGGCTGGAAATCGTTCTTTGTCTCACAGCATCTCTTCGCGCAACGATTCAGACCAGAAGGCTCATTGCGGGAATCGACCAGACCCATGCGGGGAAGCCCGCACAGCCTCTGTTCGACTTCTGGAATGGGATAAAGTACGTACCGTAGCTGTAAGTGATGCACAGCGTCTGTACCCGATGCACAGACGCTGTACCCCACGCACAGCCTCTGTATGCCATACACAGAAACTGTGCATCACCCACAGACGCTGTGCATCACCCACAGACGCTGTACCCCACACACAGCTTCTGTACGCGACGCATAGAGGCTATATCCGCTCCACACAAGCTGTAGTTGGGTTCTTCCGGTCCGCATAGCAACTACGCAGGTCAGGAGTTCCATTCCAGGAATCGACCAGACCCATAAGGCTACTTCCTCATCAGCGGCAAAAGCAAGGAGTGATCACCCGCGCCTGACGGGGGAGAACTACCCTTCTGCTTGCTCACAATGGGCAACAACAGCGGATGATCGCTCCTGGCCGGCGCGGCGGCGATGCCCTGCTGCTCGCCGGGCTGGACGCTGGCGGGAATCAGCGGCTGCTCGCGCAGCGTCTTGCTCGCTGGGGTGTCGTTCGCAGCCGTTGCCCCAGCGGTTGCCGCCTGTCCAGCAGGCTCGTCGATCTGAATCTGAAAACCCGACGCCGCGTAGCCGTAGGCTTCCACCTGATAGACGCCACCCACAGGCGCGACGACCGTCAACTCGTCCACGGCCAGCCCCTCGTTGACGCTGGCCCAGGCGGCCCGGTCCGGGTGATCCGGCGGCCAGATGTAAAGGTCGGCGTCACCGCTGCTTGGCTGCACCCGCACGTGTAGCTGCTGGTTTGGTTTGAGGGTGTAGCGGTAGAGCCGCACCTGATCCTGCTGCACAGCATCCGGCGAGACGACGTAATTGACCCCCAGACGCAGCGGGGCGGAAACATTGCCCACCACATCCGCGGCCCAGGCTTGCAGCGTATGGATACCGGGCAGGGGGAAGAGCGACCAGCCCAGAACAGCCTGGGGCGTGGCCGTAGGCAGCCAGCCCGATTCCTGGAGCAGAAGCCAGCGCTCTGTCCCCTGGCTATAGACAAACTCGCGCAGGTAGAAGCTGCCAATCCCCTGGCCGGGCAGTGGGTCCTCGGCTTCCAGACGCAGGGCGATGGTGGGTTCATCCGTGCTGTTGCTGCCATCGGCCAGGGCAAAGAGTTCAAGCTGGGGCGGCTGCTGGTCCGCCGCCATCTCCAGAACGGCGACCGTGCGGCTCACCACATTGTTGCCTTCCAGGGATTCGGCCACTTTGTTCAGCGGGTCAATCACCGCATAGAGAGTGTAGGTCTGGGCTGCGCTCGCCGCCCACTCCACGCTGGAGGTGCTGGCGCTGCTGCGCGGGGAGAGCAGGGGGATGATGCCCGCGCCGATCTTCCCCCCGCCCGCGCTGGGATTGCCGGCGTAGAAATCCACCGCCACATTGAGCAGGGGGTTCTTGCCCCCCTGCCGCTCCACCACCAGCCCTAGCAGGGCCGTACTCCCCCGGCGCACGGCCCGGGGCGCGCTCCACAGGGCGTACCCGTCGCTGCGCAGATCGTCGTTGACCGGGGCGAGAAGGGTGTAGGCGGCGGCCAGTTGGCCGCCGTTGCCGTCCGGGTTGTAGACGCTCACGGCGTAGCTATCCGGTGGCAGATTGGCTGGGACGGCGGCACGCAAAAGGAAGGAGGAGAGAAAGGCGGTGGCGAGGGCCGCTTCGGCTGTCCCGTTGCCCAGGCGCGCCACAGCCCCCGGCGCAAAGTTGACGCCGGAGAGCAGAATCTCAGCCGGCTGTCCCGCAAAGCCATAGGCGGGCGACACGCTTGCAACCTGCACCGTCGCCTGTTTGACGGTGAAGGCGTTGGCTTGGGTCGTCTGCTGCTGGTCCGGATTCTTCACCGTCAGCGAATAGACGCCCGCTGTCAGCCCGGCGGGTACGGTGGCAGAGAGGGTCGTACTGCTGACAAACGTGACATCCAGCAGCGGGGTGTTGCCCAGCAAGACTGTCGGTGTGCTGATGAACCCGCTGCCCCGAATCTGCACCGCGGTCGGCGACGAGTTGTAGCCGCTGTTGGGCAGGACAGAAAGCAGCGCCGGCGGCGGTATCGTCTGCTGGCGGCTGGCTGCCAACGCGGCGGGCGCGCTCGCCCCCTTCCCTGCCCACCAGGCGAGGGTGTAGAGGGACAGAGCGATCATCACGTAAAACAGGCGGCGATAGCGGGTCATTATCTCACATCCTTTGGGTGGGTTGGGGCAGAGAAGAGGGGACGCAGTGGAATCCGTAGGTGCGGTTTGTAACCGCACTTTCGCTGGTAGCTGTGCGGTTGAAAACCGCACCTACAAAAATCTGCGAAAATCTGCGGTGTCTGCGTAATCTGTGTTCCCTCCCTGCCTTCTCAGCGGGTGGCGGCGGGCAGATAGATGCGATAGGTGGGCGGCGCGGCTTGTGGAATGTTACGCGGCGGCTCGCTGCCGGGATGAACACTCGGTGAGGTCAGCGCCTGTTTGTTCGGGTCCACCCCGCCCAGACCCGCTACAACCGTCTGGGAGCGGCCTGCCCCGCTATGGGATTGAATCGTCAACTGATAGCGGGCGCTGGAGTAGCCGTAGACCTCAATCTGATAGACCCCCGCCACTGTCGCCTGAAAACTCAACGACTCGACCGCGCCGCCGCTCAGATTGCTGACCCAGGGCGGCCGGCCTGCCTGCCAATCCGGCGGCCAGATGTAAAGGTCCGCGTCGCCGGAGACGGGCTGCAACTGCGCATTGAGCGTCTCGCCCGCGGCCAGGGTGCGCCGGTAGATGCGGGTCTGGTTGCGGGCCACAAACTCGATGGGCGGCGAGTAGTTGATGCTGTCCTGGGCCGGATAGATCGACACATTGCCGGCCACATCCCTGGCCCAGGCCTGGATAAAGTGACTGCCCCCCACCGGCGTCAACACCCAGGGGAAGTTGGCGTGGCTGGTGGT
>JACQGT010000614.1 GCA_016199425.1 Chloroflexota bacterium | reverse complement strand
GTGTGCCGGGCGCAGCAAGCAAGCGCCCCTACAGAGAAAATCTTTACCTGTAAAATTATATTTGTTCCAACCAGAGGACAAGAGCGTCATGCCAAATCTGTTTCAGAAAATTTTCCAGACGGGCATCGTCACTGAACCTCTCGACCCGGCGGGTGGAGAAGCAGTGCAACTGGCGCAAGCTATAGACGCCCACGCAAAGCGTCTGTTTGGCCGCGCCCTGGCCATCCGCGAGGTGGACGCCGGTTCGTGTAATGGCTGCGAAATTGAAATTACGGGCATCACCGGCCCGGTCTACGACAGCGAACGCTTTGGCATTCATTTTGTGGCCTCCCCACGCCACGCCGATATGCTTCTGGTCACCGGGCCGGTGACGCGCAATATGGAGATTCCCTTGCGCAAGACCTATGAGGCCACGCCAGACCCCAAACTGGTGGTCGCTGTGGGCGACTGTGCGCAGAACTGCGGCGTCTTTGCCGGCAGCTATGCCGTGGCCGGCAGTGTGGACCAGATCATCCCGGTCAATGTCTTCGTCACCGGCTGCCCCCCAGAACCCGCCGACATCCTGCGCGGCATTCTGACCGCCCTGGAGCGAATCCCCAAGCGGGCGTAGACAGCGATTATCTCTCCCGCAATCCCTCGATCCCACGAAATGACGCCAATGCAACCGATCTTTCTCCTCTTGATTTTCTCCTATTGTTTTGGCGCGCTGATGGCGCTTCTCTTTGGCGCAAGCGCGTTAGGACGGGTGTTGGCCGGAACAGGCGCGGCTGTGGGCGCGGGCGCGGGCATCCTTTTGGGAGCAGGTGTAATCGTATCGGGCGCACCTTTTCAATGGAGCGCGCCGGGCCTGCTGCCCACAGCCGGCGGGCTGGCGCTGGGTTTGGATGCTCTGGGCGGCTTCTTTCTGGCGCTGATCGGTGTGGGCGCTTTGCCCGCGGCCATCTACGGTGTGGGCTATTCGGCGGCCTATGCGCCCGGCTCGGTCTCCCTGCGCCAACTGGGCGTGATGTTCAATCTCTTTCTGCTGACAATGAGTCTGGTCACGTTTGCCGACAATGTGCTCACCTTTTTGCTGATGTGGGAGGGTATGTCGCTGACCTCCTACTTTTTGGTCGTCAGCGAACCGGGACAGCCGGGCACTGTGCGCGCCGGCGTCTGGTATGCGGCGATGACCCACGCCGGGCTGGCCCTGCTGCTGGCCGCCTTTGTGCTGCTGATAAACGGCGGGAGCAGCGCCTTTGCCGATCTGCGGGTGACAGCGGGGGAGATCACCCCCGGTCTGCGGGGGGCTATCTTTCTGCTGGCTTTCTTCGGGTTTGGCTCCAAAGCGGGTCTGATTCCCCTCCACGTCTGGCTGCCCCGGGCCCACCCGGCCGCGCCCAGCCACGTCTCCGCGCTGATGTCGGGCGTGATGATCAAGATGGGCGTCTATGGGCTGCTGCGTGTGGGGCTGGACCTGTTGGGAGGCGGGCCGACCTGGTGGGGCGCGCTGGTTTTGGCTGTGGGCGCGGCGTCGGCGTTGCTGGGCATTCTGTTTGCGCTGATGGAAAACGATCTGAAGCGTCTGCTGGCCTATTCCAGCGTGGAAAATATCGGTATCGTCTTCATTGGCGTGGGCGCGGCGATGCTCTTTGGCGCAAAGGGACTACCCGCGGCCGCGGGGCTGGCGTTGATTGCGGCGCTCTATCACGCGCTCAACCACACCGCTTTCAAAGGGCTGCTCTTTCTGGGGGCCGGCGCTGTGCTGCACGCCACCCACACCCGGGATATGAACCGGATGGGCGGGCTGATTCGCACAATGCCCCGCACGGCGTTTTTCTTCCTCATCGGTTCTCTGGCCATCGCGGGAATTCCGCCGCTGAACGGCTTTGTCAGTGAGTGGCTGCTTTTCCAGTCGCTGCTGCCGGGCGTAGGGCTGGCCCAACCCATTGTAGCAGCACTGGTTACACTGGCCATTGGGATGCTGGCGCTCACCAGCGGTCTGGCCGCCGCCGGCTTCGTCAAGGCTTTTGGGATCACCTTTTTGGCAATTCCCCGCTCTCCCGAAGCCGCGCCTACAAGGCAATCATCCCACGAGGCTGCACCCTCTATGCAATGGGGGATGGGCTTGCTGGTGGCGTCTTGCCTGCTTCTGGCGCTTACCCCCACCTGGATCGTACCGGGCCTGGCGCGGGTGATTGCCGGATTGGCCGGGGTGGGCGATGCCCTGCCCAGTTTCACCCTCGGTCTTTCTCTGCATTTGGGCGACGGCTTCGCCGATGTGTCGCCTCTGCTGGCCGCACTGGGGCTGCTGGTCGTGCTGGGGCTTGCGCCGGGGGCGATGGCCCTGGCGCGGGTCAATCGCAGCCTGCGGGTGAGTGACAGTTGGGGGTGTGGCCGGGTGGACCAGACGCCGCGCATGGAGTATACGGCGACCTCCTTTGCGGAACCCCTGCGCCGGGTCTTTGCTGAGCTTTACCGGCCCACCAAAGAATTGACCATCGATTTCCACCCGGAATCCCGCTACTTTGTGCAGTCCATCGAATATCGCAGCGAGATTCGCGGCTGGTTTGAAGAAATTCTCTACTTGCCTGTTATCTCCGCCATCCAGTGGCTCAGCCGTTATGTGCGGCTGCTTCAATCCGGATCGCTGCACGGCTACGTCTCCTATCTGTTCGTTGTGTTGATTCTTTTGTTGGCGACAATTTTGTGGTCAGGCGGATAAATTCACCTGAAATGGGGTGATGCCGATGGAGTTTCTCTTGCAGTTGATGTTGGGCGCGTATGTCGTCGGGGCGGCGGGCTCGCTGTTGGGCGGCGACGCCCGTTGGGGACAAGGGCTGGCGGCTTTAGGAGCAACCCTCGGCGCGGGTGCCACTCTGGCTCTGGGCGCTGTTGCTTTGCTCAGCAGTGCCACGCTGACCCTCACTCTGCCGGGGGTGCTCCCGCTGGTTGGCGTGAGTCTGCGGGTAGACGGGCTGAGCGCTTTCTTTCTGGTGGTGGTCGGTCTGGTGGGAATGGCCGCGGGCATCTACGGTTATGGCTACGCAGCCGCCTATGTGGGGCGCTACTCCCTGCGCCGTCTGGGCCTGCTGCTCAATCTGCTTTTGTGGTCGCTCTCGCTGCTGGTGTTGGCCGATAACGCCCTGATCTTTTTGTTGGTGTGGGAAGTGATGTCCCTGAGCGCCTATCTGCTGGTTCTCACGGAATCTGACCAGCCTGGCACGGTGCGGGCGGGGAACTGGTATCTCTCTATGACCCATGCCGGTTTTGCGGCGTTGCTGGGGATGTTCTTGATGCTCTCCGGCGGCGATCTTTCCACCTCCTTCCAGGCCATGCGCGAACAGACGGGCGGTCTATCACCCCTGCTGCGCGATATCATTTTCGTGCTGGCCCTGATTGGGTTTGGGGCCAAGGCTGGTATTGTGCCTTTGCACATCTGGCTGCCTATGGCCCATCCCGTGGCACCCAGCCACGTGTCGGCGCTGATGTCGGGCCTGGTGATCAAAACCGGCGTCTACGGTCTGGTGCGGGTGGCGCTGGACCTGTTGGGCGGCGGACCGGTTTGGTGGGGAGGTACGATTTTGGCCCTCGGTGCCATTTCGGCCCTGCTCGGCGTGCTCTATGCGCTCATGGAACACGACCTGAAGCGGCTGCTGGCCTATCACTCGGTGGAAAATATCGGCATCATTTTGATCGGCGTAGGCGCGGGCCTGGTCTTTCAACGCTATGGATTGATGACGCTGGCTGCGTTGGGGCTGATCGGCGGTCTCTACCACACCATCAACCACGCCACCTTCAAGGGGTTGCTCTTTCTGGGCGCGGGGTCGGTGTTGCACGCCACCCATACACGCAATATGGAAGATATGGGTGGGTTGATCAAACCGATGCCCTGGACGGCGGCTTTTTTTCTGATCGGCGCGGCTGCCATCTCCGCCCTGCCGCCGCTCAACGGGTTTGCCTCGGAATGGCTGGTCTTCCAATCACTGCTGGGCAGCGCCCAAATCCCGGTGCCCGAAATCGCCGTCTTTATGCCCGTGGCGGTGGGGATGCTGGCGCTGACCAGCGGGCTGGCTGCGGCCTGTTTTGTCAAAGCCTTCGGCATCACCTTTCTGGCCATCCCCCGCTCCCACGAAGCCGCGCACGCCCACGAAGCGCCGCTTTCTATGCGCCTGGGGATGGGAATTCTGGCCGTGGTCTGTGTGGCGCTGGGGCTGGCGCCCGCGTGGGTGACGCCGCTGCTGGGCCGGGCGCTGACCGGGTTGGGCGGGCTGCCCGATACCCAGACCGCTTTCACGCTGGGCGTCTTCCTCCACGCGCCGGATGGTTTTGGGCGGATGTCGCCCCTGCTCACGGGGCTGGGGTTGCTGGTTCTGCTGGTAGCCATCCCGTTGCTGATGCGTCTGCTGCGGGTGAACCAGAGGCTGCGGATGGGGGACAGTTGGGGTTGCGGTCGCATCGGCCAGACGCCGCGCATGGAATATACAGCCACGGCCTTTGCCGAGCCTCTGCGCCGGGTCTTTGCCGAACTCTACCGGCCCAGCAAAGAACTGACCATCGATTTCCATCCTGAATCCCGCTACTTTGTGCAATCCATCGCCTACAAGAGCGAGATCAGTCCCCTCTTCGAACGCTGGTTTTACGAACCGCTGCTGGCGCTGATCCAGCGGCTGGCCCGATTGGTGCGCCGTTTGCAGGCCGGGTCTCTGCATCTCTACCTGGCCTATGTCGTTGTCGTTCTGGTGATTCTTCTGTTATCGGCAAGGTGGTATTCATGATCATCAGTTATCTGCTTGTGCTGTTCAAAATTCTGCTGGCTCTATTGCTGGCGCCGGGGCTGGTGGGGTATGTGCGCTGGCTGAAGGCGCGCCTGCAAAACCGCCGGGGCGCGCCGCCCTGGCTGCCCTACTACGAACTGAGCAAACTCTTTGGCAAAGAAGTGGTGATGTCGAACAACGCTTCCTGGCTTTTCCGGGTTGCGCCTTATATCGTCTTTGCCAGCGCGGTGGCCGTGACGCTGCTCATTCCGCTCATCGCCACGGATATGCCCTTCGACCGGGTGGGGGATCTGTTGCTGGTGGTCTATCTGCTTCTGCTGGGCACTTTCTTCCTGGCCCTGGCCGGGCTGGACCCCGGCACAGCCTTTGGCGGGATGGGGGCCAGCCGGGAGATGACGGTGGCGGCCATTGCGGAGCCGACGATTGCCCTGGCCATCTTTGGTCTGGCCCTGGGCGCGGGATCCACCAATCTGGGGCGCATCGTCAGCGCAACCCTGGCCGAGCCGGGTGTGGCCATCAGCCCCGGCCATCTGCTGGCCTTTGTGGCGCTTTTCATCGTCACCCTGGCCGAGACGGGTCGCCTGCCGGTGGACAACCCCGCCACCCACCTGGAGCTGACGATGATCCACGAGGCGATGGTTCTGGAGTATTCCGGGCGCTATCTGGCGCTGATCGAGTGGGCTTCCTGGCTCAAACTGCTGATCTTTTTTGCCCTGCTCGCCAATCTCTTCGTCCCCTGGGGGTTGGCCGCCAGCCACAGCCCGGCAGCCCTGGCGCTGGGGGTGATCGCGCTGGTGGTCAAGCTGGCTGTGCTGGGCGCGGTGGTGGCGATTGCCGAAACCCGCGTGGCGAAACTGCGTCTCTTTCGGGTGCCCGAATTGCTCAGCGTTTCCTTTGTGCTGGCGCTGCTGGCGGTCACATCGTCTTTCCTGTTGAAATAGAGGACTCATCGCTTATGAATGATGCGCTGTTTGCCCAGCTATCGACACTCGGCTCCAGCTTGGCCCTGCTTTTTGGGATTACGCTGTTGTGGCGGCGCAGTCTGAGCGCCTACATCTCGGCCTTTCGTTGGCAATCCGCGGCTTTGTCGGCGCTGCTCGTCGCCATCGGCTATCTGGGCGACGACCCGGAACTCTACTTTGTGGCGATCTTCTTTGCCGCGCTTAAAGTGATTGCCCTGCCCTATTATCTGACACGCATGGAAAAGCAACTGGGGGGCGAGCGCGAATCACAGCCCTACGTCAACGTCGCCACATCGCTGATTCTGTCGGGGCTGCTCGTGCTGCTCGCCTATGCCGTCACCCGCCCGCTGGTGATAGTGAGCACCCTGCCCACCCGGGGCGGTCTGCCCCTGGCCGTGGGGCTGATCTTTGTGGGGCTTTTTGTGGTGGTCACGCGCAAGAAGGCGCTCACCCAAATTGTGGGCTTTTTGGTGTTGGAGAATGGCATTGCCCTGCTGGCGGCTCTGGCAACCTTTGGCATCCCGCTGATTGTGGAGTTGGGCGTCTTTCTCGATGTGCTGATGGGCTTCCTGGTCATGCAGGTCTTTGTCTACCATATCCACGGCACTTTTGAATCCATCGACGTGGACCAGTTGAGCGAATTGCGCTATTGAGGATTGGGCTATGACATTTCTGTTCCTGCTTGTGCCGCCGCTGGTAGCCGCCCTGGTGGCGGTGGTTGTGCGTCCCTATCGCGCTCTGGTGGGTTGGCTCTCTGCCCTGCTGTCGCTGGTTCCACTGGCCGCTGCCATCCTTTTCGCCCGGCAGATCGCAGCAGGTCTGCCCGCCCCCACATGGGGAATTAAACTTGATTCAATGGGGTTGGAAGATTTCCTGCGCGTCGATAGCCTCACGGTTTTGCTGCTACTCTGTGTCACCGCTGTCGCGGCTTTAACCCTCTTCCTCAGCCCCGGTTTGAGCGGCGAGAGCCAATACGACGCCCGCCAGTTGCGCCGCTATTTTGTCTTCGTCAATCTGTTCATCGGCGCGATGCTGCTTGCTGTGTCGGCCAATAATGTGGGGTTGATGTGGGTTGCGATTGAAGCGACGACGATTTTTTCCGCCTTCCTCATCCCGCTGCAATTGAACAAAGCGTCGTTGGAAGCGTCGTGGAAGTACATCCTCATCAGCTCCGTGGGCATTGCCCTGGCCTTTGCCGGGATTGTGCTGGCCTATTTCGATTTCGTCTCTCTGGCTGGCCGCGCCGAAAACGCGCTCAACTGGACTGTGCTTTCCGCTGCCGCTCCGGCCCTGCACCCGGAGGTTATGCGTCTGGCCTTTGTCTTCCTGCTGGTGGGTTTTGGCACGAAAGCTGGCATAGCGCCCATGCACACCTGGAAACCGGATGCCTACGGCGAATCGCCCGCACCCCTGGCCGCGCTGATGGCGGCGTCACTCTTTGCCGTCGCCATCTACGCCATCATACGCTGGAAAGCAGTGGTCGATGCCACTCTGGACGATCACTTTACGGACAACCTGCTGATTATGCTGGGGATGCTCTCGCTGGTCATTGCCGCCTTCAGTGTGGTGCTGACGACCAACTACAAGCGGATGTTGGCTTACTCCAGCATCGAGCATACAGGGCTGATCTGTCTGGGATTGGGGCTGGGTCCCCTGGGC
>JACQGT010000612.1 GCA_016199425.1 Chloroflexota bacterium | reverse complement strand
CGATTACCCGGGGTGAGCCGTCGGTGACGGATGTAATTGAGAGATTGGAGATTGGAGATTGGAGATTGGGCAATCTCCAATCTCCAATCTCCAATCTCCAATCCCAAATTCTCTATCTGGCGGCCTCTGCCGAACGCGGCTCCGAGCACCCTCTGGGCGAGGCGATTGTGCGGGCGGCCAAAGAGCGGGGGCTGGCCCTGGCCGAACCGAGCAGTTTCCAGGCCATTGCAGGCCACGGCATCGCGGCCCAGGTGGATGGGCACAGCGTGTTGTTGGGCAATCTGCGCCTGATGGAAGGGGAGCAGGTGGAGTTGAACGGTCTCGGCCCACAGGCCGCCCAGTTGCAGGCCGAGGCCAAGACCGTCATGTGGCTGGCGGTGGACGGGCAAGCCGGTGCGCTGATCGGCGTGGCCGACACTATCAAAGAGGGGTCGAAAGAGGCGATTGTCGCCATGCACAAACTGGGCTTGCAGGTGGCGATGGTCACCGGCGATAACCAGGCCACGGCCCAGGCCATCGCCGCCGCGGTGGGCATCGAGCCTTCGACAAGCTCAGGACAGCGCCTGGTATTTGCCGAAGTGTTGCCCGGCGACAAAGCCCAGCACGTGGCCGCATTGCAGAAGGAAGGCTACCGGGTGGCGATGGTGGGCGACGGCATCAACGATGCGCCCGCCCTGGCCCAGGCCGACGTGGGCATTGCTATCGGCACCGGCACAGATGTGGCGATGGAGACGGCGGACGTCACACTGATGCGCGGCGACCTGCGCAGCGTGCCCCAGGCCATCGCCCTGTCCAAAGCGACGATGCGCAACATTCGACAGAATCTGGTCTGGGCATTCGGCTACAACGTCGCACTGATTCCCATCGCCGCGGGGATTCTGGCACCCATCGCGTGGGCGCCGGACTTTCTGCAGCAGCTACACCCGATTCTGGCTGCGGGGGCCATGGCCTTCAGCAGCATCAGCGTCGTCACGAACGCCCTGCGTCTGCGCCGGGTGAAGGTGTAGGCGACTGGGGATCAGCGACTGGGATCGAGTATCCCAATCGCTGATCCCCAGTCGCCAGTCGCCAATCTCTATTTCTCTCACATTTTTCATAATAATTGACACCGCTTCGCAGTGTATGATATACTTCCATCTGTTCGAGAAAGATAAACGGCATCTCATCAGGCGGGATAGATGGTTCGCAAGCGTATTCTGGAAATCTTAAAGCGGCGCAAGCAGGCGACGGTCGGTGAACTGGCGCGCCAGTTGGATATGGCCCCGGTTTCTGTGCGCTATCATCTGGACATTCTGCAGGGCGACAATCTGATCGAAGTGGGTAAAGTGCAGCGGGAAGGCAGCGTCGGGCGGCCCAAACAGGTCTATATGTTGACCGGGGAGGCGGATGAGTATTTCCCCGACAACTTCGCCGGGCTGACCAGCGGTCTGTTGCGCCAAATGAAGGGGCTGCTGCCTGCGGAGCAGGTGCAGTCGGCCTTTTGCTGTCTGGCCCAAGAGATGTCCAGAGAGCTGACCGGCATATCGCTCGCCAACGAAAGCCTCTCCCAACGTATGGGCCGGGTGGTGGATTTTCTCAACGAGCGGGGCTACTTTGCCCGCTGGGAAGAGGAAACGAGCGGGCAGAGTGTACTGCTCCACACTTTCAACTGCCCCTATGTGGGCGTGGCCGAACACTACCGGGAACTGTGCGCGATGGACCTGGAATTGATGCAGAACCTCACGGGCAAGCAGTGTGAGCGGGTCTTTTCTCTGGCCGAAGCGGGCAACGCCTGTACTTACCGCTTTCTTGTGGGCGAGGGTGTGCTGGAGCGGGTGGGCAGTCAGATCGAATTTTCCTATTGATTCCCAGAAGTAGTAGAGGTTTCCTCCGGGGGCAATGAAAAAGCTATGCCGACGAATGTACGGCGGTTGGATTTGGAAAGCAATGGAGCTGCCATCGCTCTGGACACGCGCCCGAAGGTAAGTCACCGCTCTCTGCGCACGGGCTACGGACAGGTACACATTGCGCCCGCGCCCGCACATTTCGCCATCGAGCAGATGCACGACAGCTACGGGCGGCGCATTCACTATCTGCGCATCAGTCTGACCGACGCCTGCAATCTGCGCTGCGTCTACTGTATGCCGGAGCAGATGAGCTTCCGGCCGCGCCACGAATTGATGAGTGACGAAGAGATTCTCTACCTCGTCACAGCAGGGGCCAGCCTGGGCGTGGAAAAAATCCGGCTGACCGGCGGCGAACCCTCCATCCGCCCCGGTGTCGTGGAACTGGTGCGGGGCATTGCGGCCATCCCCAGCATCCGGGACATCGCGATGACGACGAATGCTCTGCTCTTGCACGAGTTGGCCCAACCCCTGGCCGACGCGGGTCTACGCCGGGTGAACATCAGCATTGACACGCTGGATGCGGACAAATTCCACCGCATCACCCGCTGGGGGCACATTGACGACGTGTGGCGGGGGATTGCCGCGGCAGAGGTCGCGGGTCTGCGCCCGGTGAAGCTGAACGCAGTGGTCGTCCGCGGTTTCAACGACGGTCAGGATGTGGTGGATTTGGCCCGGCTTACGCTGGAACGGGATTGGGAAGTTCGCTTCATCGAAATGATGCCCTTTGGCGAGGTGTCGGACTTTCAACAGACGAATGTGGTTTCCTATAGGGAGATTCGGCAGACAGTAGAGGCGGAGTTCGGCCCGCTGCAAGAGGCCGGCTACGATTTTGTGG
>JACQGT010000611.1 GCA_016199425.1 Chloroflexota bacterium | reverse complement strand
GACACGCACAATGTCGATGGAATCTGGTCTGGGATTGAAATAGGCTCAACGCCGTCGGATGGGTTTGAAGATCGGATCGGCAGAGTGGTCCGGCGGCTCATCCTTCGGCCTACGCCGGAAAGTTGGTGGGATGCAGATCTGTACAACCAAATGGAAGCCTGGTATGCGGAGTAGGACGGCCTAATGACTGATCTTGTGCTGGATGTGGGAGCGTTGGCCGATTTGCTGGCGCAGACGTTGACCTCAAATCGGCGCGATGCTGTGCGGTTTCATTCAGATCGGTTTATCCCAAGTCCTGTAGTAAAAGTGCTCAATCACATTGTTCGCAGTGATGGACGCTATGTGGTTGTGGCTTCTGCATTCGCATTTATTGAGTTGGCTCACAAGTGGGATGAGATTGTGCAAGGCCGTTTCCAAGCAAGACAATTGGCGGCATTTCTGGCCGATCCACCCGATTGGTTTGTTGTAGCAGCGATGGAACGGGCGCTTATTCGGTTTTTATGTGATGTGCCGTCTGAAGTCGTCGTTTCCAGCGGAAGGTTACAACCAATTGAGTGGACGGATGCCATCCACGCTGCCACGACGTTCAGCCGAGAAGAAGCAAGGCTTGTAACAACAGACTTACGCTTGCGCCAAATCCCCAATCTTACAGCGTCGTGAGCCAACTTCCATCCAGAGCAACCAGCACAGGTTGAGTCCTCCCATGCCCACCCTCCCCCCTGACTATCTGGACAACACCGACCGGAAATACCTGGCTACCCATCTCAATCGGCTGATTCTGGAATGGGAACAGCGGGAACTGGACATCGCCACCGGTTTCTTCGACCCGGCGGTCTGGCGGGATGTGGGCGAGTCGTTCCTGGCTCTGACCCGGCTGCGCTTGCTCCTGGGCAAGACCCCGGAAGTGGAGGGCTTGGGCGATGACCGCATCGATCTGGCCCGCTACTACCGGGAACAGGTGCAGGGCGAGGTGGAGGCCATGCCTTTCAACCGGGAGCAAGCCGCGCTCATCGACGGTCTGCTGGCCTTTCTGTGCCGGGAGTCGGTGGATGTACGCATCTATCCCTCCTTTCTACATGCCAAAGCCTATCTCTTCTCCCGCGTCGCCATCGTGGGTTCCAGTAACTTTACGCGAGCCGGACTCTACCGTAAAGCCGAACTGAATATGCTGCGCATGGAACAGGCAGTTGCCCAATCCTTGCGCCGGGAGTGGTTCGATCCTTTCTGGGCAGAGGCGCACCCTTACAAAGAAGAACTGATTGCCACTCTGGAAGCCTCCAAATTTGGCTCAACACAGTACAGCCCGTTCCAGGTCTTCATCAAAGCGCTCTACGAATTCTTCAAGGATCGGCTGCTGGACGCCACACCCGAAGCCTTTATCGGTGTCAATCTGGCCTCCTTCCAGCAAGAGGGGCTGCGCGAGGCCATCCGTCTGTTAGATCGTCATCACGGGGTGATGGTGGCCGATGCGGTGGGTCTGGGCAAGACGTACATCGGCATGGGGCTGTTGGAACACTACCTCCTGCGCAAGCGGCGGCGGGGCTACATTCCACGCGGGCTGGTGATCTGCCCGGCCCAACTGCGGGAACTGGTCTGGAATCCCAAACTGGACGAATATGGCATAAAAGCTACTGTGCGTTCAATGGAGGAAATGGGGCGGGAAGATTTCGACTGGCGCGCCTACAATAACTACGACTTCGTGCTGGTGGACGAGTCTCACAACTTTCGCAAGGTGGGGACCGGGCGCTATCAGAATCTGATCAAGCTAATCAGCACGGGCAAGCGAGACAAAAAAGTAGTCCTGATGACAGCCACCCCCATCAACAACAGTATTTGGGATCTCTACAGCCAGGTGATGCTGCTTAGCCGAGGCAGCGACGTCTATTACCGGGAGTACGGGATTGCCAATCTGCGCGGCTTCTTCCAACGGGTGGGGGATGCATCGGCTGAGTTGTTCGACCTGCTGGAACTGTGTGCGGTGCGGCGCAGTCGCCACGACATCAAGAAACGGCAAGAGGCAGGTGAGTCCATCACCCTGCCGGGCAAAGGCGAGGTGCGTTTCCCAGATCGGCGGCTGGCGGTCATCGAATACAGTTTGGAAGCCACCTATCAGGGCTTCTACGAGGAGATCGCCGCCCAGATCGAGCAGTTGAGTCTGGTCAGTTACAATGTGGAGCAATATCGCCGGGGCAAAGACGAGCAGGTAGTGGAGCGCAACAACGCCCTGATCGGTATTGTCAAAACGACTTTTCTAAAACGGCTGGAAAGCTCACTGAGCGCTTTCGAGGTCAGCGTGCAGCGGCAACAGCGCTTCCAAACCCGTTTCTTTGATCTGTTGCAACAGGGCAGGCTGTTGGACTCACCCAGCCACCGGCGCATCCTGGCCCTGGAAGACGAGGTGGCTCCCAGCGAGAATGTGGACGATATCATCGACTCCCTGCCCACAGTCACAGCTTCCAACTACGACCTGGATGCTATCCGGGAGAGTGTGCAGCAGGACCTGGACATCTTCGCCGAGTTGCAGGCCTGGATCGACCTGATCCGAGAAGGCTCCGGCGGCATGGCTGGTCAGGACGCCAAGTTGGCCGCGATCAAAGCAGAGCTGGCAGGATCGCTCAAAGGCCAGAAAGTGCTCGTCTTCACCTATTATCACGACACGGCCCGCTTTTTGTATGAAAGCCTGCGGACGGATGCTGACTGGCAGACAGATGCGGGTTCGCCCCGCTTGGAGTTGATCACCGGGGCAACGTCCGGGCCAGAGCGGGCGCGCATCGTGCGCCACTTCGCGCCCAACGCCAACACCGCCGATACAGATGAAGGGTGGGCCGAGCGTAAACAACTGCTATTGGCAGAGGTGCAACTTCTCATCTCTACGGATGTACTCTCGGAGGGGCAGAATTTGCAGGACGCCGGCGTGCTCATCAACTACGACCTGCACTGGAACCCAGTGCGTATGATCCAGCGGGCGGGGCGTATCGACCGACTGGGCACGAACTTCCCTCTATTGACCATCTACAACTGTTTCCCTGACGCTGGGCTGGAAAAGTTGTTGGGACTGGTGGGGCGTCTGCAACGACGCATCGCCGACATCGACCGCACAGTGGGGCTGGACGCCAGCGTCCTGGGCGAAATCGTCACCCCCAAATCCCTGGAAGACCTGCGGCGCATCAAAGCCCAGGACCGGGCAATTCTCGACGAGTACGAGCGAGCATCGGAACTGGTCTCGACGGATGAGATGAAGCTACCGCTGGTGTACTACTTACAGAGCATTGGCGAACAGCAGGTGAAGGGCCTTCCCCTAGGCATCCACAGCGGCAAACGGGCAGCCCTGGCGGGCACGTTTCTGGCTTTCCGGGCGCGGGATCGCCACTTCTGGCGATTCTACCCTGCCGGTGGTGGCGAAGTGATCACAGACAAGCGGCGTATCTTCCAACTGATCAGTTGCCGCCAGGACGAAAAACGGATAGTCCCGGAGCACTCGATCTACGATTTACTGGGACAGGCGACTCAGGAAATCATGCGCGAACTGAAATCGCTGCAAGGCGCACAACGCATCCGTCCGCGCATGACGGGGGCTAACCAGCGTTTCTACGACGCCTTGAACCAGCCGAGTCTTTTCGAAGATCTTCCGGAAGAGTTACGCAAACGGGTCAGCGATGTGCTGATCTCCACTTCGCTGGTTCCCTTTCGACGGGATCGCAAACTCAAGGAAATCGAGAATATCTTTAAGCAAAGCGGCAACAGCCAGGCTCTGGCCGAGCAGTTGGATGCGTTCTTCGTGGAAAACGAGCTATACCGGGATGCGGTGGAACCCAGTGTTCTGGAGCAGATACACGAGGAAGATTTGCAGTTGGTGTGCTATGAGGTGTTGACTTGACGGCGCGGGTGGACGCGCTCTTCGCCCTGTGCGATGGGCTGGCCGGGGAGTTGTCCGCGGCGGAGGCGTTGCGGGCGCGCTGGGTGGCGAGGGTGTGAGGGGGGAAAGAAGAAGTTCGACTTTTTCTGAAAAGTCGAACTTCT
>JACQGT010000610.1 GCA_016199425.1 Chloroflexota bacterium | reverse complement strand
GACACATCCAGCGCCGAGACCGGCTCGTCCAGCACAATCAGTTGGGGATGAAGGGCCTGGGCACGCGCCACGCCGATGAGCTGGCGCTGGCCGCCGCTGAAGGCGTGGGGATAGCGATTCATATACTCCGGGCGCAGACCGACCACCCGCAGCAATTCCGCCACCCGATCTTCCAATTCCTGGCCGCTGGCAACCCCATGCACCAGCAGAGGCTCGCCCACATTTTGCAGCAGATTCATACGGGGATTCAGGGACGAATAGGGGTCCTGAAAGACCATCTGCATATTGCGGCGGTAGCCCTTCATCTCACCTTCTTCTACGTCGGCCAGATTGATGCGCCCGTGGTCCTGGTCGTCGAACCAGATTTCACCGCCCGTGGGAACGTAGGCGCGCATAATTACCCGGCCAGTGGTCGTCTTGCCGCAGCCACTCTCACCCACCAGCCCCAGAGTTTCGCCAGGGCGCACGTAAAAGCTCACCCCGTCCACAGCCTTGACGTGGCCGACAGTCCGGCTGAACAGCCCCCGTTTGATGGGGAACCATTTTTTCAGGTCCTTGACTTCGAGCAGGGATGGTTTCTGCCCATTGGCGGCCGACGGCGACTGAGTGGTCTGGGTTGCAACTTCACGCTGGCTCAACTGCCTCTCTCCTCGTGCGCAAGACATAAAATGTGGGGATAAACGGTAACTGAGCGGCCCCGCTGACCGGCTATCTGCTGCGGACGGATTGGCAATCCGTCCTACGGCCATCGGTCAGAGGGCGTGAATGATGTACGACGCGGCAATCACAACACCCAGAAGCAGGAAGAGTTTGCTTGTACTAACCAGCAATCTGCCTTGCTCAATGGATTTGCGCAGATACCCCTCGACCAGAAAGATGCCCACCACCCAGCCGGCACCCATCACCCAAATGGACCAGCGGTCGATGGCCCGCAACTGCCAGGGGTTGACGCGCATAAAGAAGATGTCTTCGACCAGATTGGTGCGTATCAACCAGATGGCCCAAAACGCGAGAGCGCAAAAGAGAAACCAGAAGATGTAGACCAGAATATATTGGCCGATTCTCCCCCATTGGAGAGGTTCTGAATCGGTTTGGGCCGATCCGCGATTCATGGCGTTTTCCTTAATATATACCTGACAAGGCGACAAGATGAGCGGGTGACAAGCCAGACCCGCCGATTGAAATCAGCGTCTGATAAGGGAAGTGCGTTGAAACGCACTGGCCGCTCGATTAACCTGCTTCAGCAGGTTTTGCATAGCAGACGCCGGTTTTGACCGGTGGCCCAAACGATGACTTATTTCTTAACAAGCCATAAAATATACAGGGAACGCCACACGCAAGAGGCCCGGTTGCACTGCACAGCAGTCAAGTGGGGGATGACGGGATCGCAGTCAACAGACACAAGGCACAAAAGAGGACTGTGTGTCAGATAAAATAGCCTACTTTGTGGCTGCTGTCAAATGGAGAAAATGAAGTTCGGATGCATCCCACATTGGGGCAATCCATTCCCGGAAACGGTAAAACAGTTTGCGCTCTATCGGACAGAAAGGTATACTATGCGCGTCTGCTCGCTATTGTTCTCCTCCCATCTCGGAAGATCCCCATGAAAATCACCGAAATCAAAACCTATTTGACGAATGCAGGCGTGGCTGGCGGCGGCTGGCAGAAGCGCAACTGGCTCTTTGTCAAAATTTTCACCGACGAAGGCATCTACGGCGTGGGCGAGGCCAGCGGTTGGCCGCGTGTGGTGGAGACCGCCATCCACGACCTGACGCCTCTGCTCATCGGCGAAGACCCCTTTGCCATCGAGAAGCTGTGGCAGAAGCTCTTTATCGCGATGATGGGCCACGGCATGACCGGCATTGTGGGCGGCGGCGCGCTCACCGGCATCGACATGGCCCTGTGGGACATCAAAGGCAAGGCGCTGGGCGTGCCCGTCTACGAGCTGCTGGGCGGCAAAATCCGCGACAGCATCCGCCTCTATGCCCATGCCCACACGCCGGAGCGTTCGTTGGAGTTGGTGGAGCGGGGCTTCACCGGCATCAAGACTGGCGGCGTGGCAGACCCTTTGCAGCGGATCAAGCGCATTCGGGAAGCAGTGGGGCCGCAGGTGGACCTGATGGCCGATGTCCACGGCCCGCCCTGGCTGACCGTCCCCGACGCCATCCGTCTGGGCAAGGCGCTGGAGGAGTACGATCTGCTCTTTTATGAAGACCCGGTGGCCCCGGAGAATATCGAAAATATCGCAAAAGTGGCCCGGGCCGTCAATCTGCCTATCGCCGCGGGCGAGCGCCACGCCACCATCTACGGCGTGCGCGAGCTGATCGAGCGGGAGATCGTCGATGTGATCCAGCCGGATACAGGGCGGGCGGGCGGTCTGCTGCAAATGAAGAAGCAGGCGGCCATGGCCGAAGTCCACGGCATTAGCTTTGCCCCCCACGACGGCTCTCTGGGGCCGGTGGCCGAGATGGCCGCGGTCCACCTGCTCTGCACCTTGCCCAACTTCCTGATTCTGGAACATTTGGAAGACGACGCGCCCCAGCGCTACGAAGTCATGCAGCCCCAACCCACAATCGTCAACGGCGCGATTGTCGCGCCCAATACCCCTGGCCTGGGCGTGGATATTGTGGAAGAGGCCATCGCCTACTACCCCTCCACCGGCAACGTCTCCGACCCGCGCATGGACGAATACGTCTACGTGCAGGCGAAGTTTGGCCGGGCGGCGTGGCTAACCGAATGAAACGTGAGGCGTGAAACGTGAAGACAGACGGCGATCTCACGTCTTCACGTTTCACGTTTCGTCAACAAAAAGGATTGTATATTGAATGGCTACCTCCTCCTCCCCCTGCCCCCACCTGCTCTCGGACGAAGCGAAGGCCAAACTGCGGCAGGTCTCCACGGCCACGCTGACCTCCCAGTTGCAGAAGCACGGCTTCCGCAACACCTTTCTGGCCGGACTCTATCCCCTGCGCCCGGAGCTGCGGATGGTGGGCTATGCCTTTACCCTGCGCTTCATTCCCGCACGGGAAGACCTGGCCGATGAACTCTACGACAATACAAAAAACGTCCAGCGGCTGGCCGTGGAAGCGGTCGGCCCGGAGGACGTGCTGGTGATCGACGCCCGGGGCGAGACGGGCGCGGCCTCCTTCGGCCACATTCTGGGCACACGCATCACAGCCCGGGGCGCGGCCGGGCTGGTGACAGACGGCGCGCTGCGCGACACACCCGGCTTTCGCCAACTGGCACTGCCCTCCTACATCCGCGCCGCCCACGCCACCACCTCCTTCGTCGTCCATCACCCGCTGGAGATGCAGGTTCCTATCGGCTGCGCAGGGGTGGCGGTGCTCCCCGGCGATGTAATTGTGGGGGACGGCGAAGGGGTCGTTGTGATCCCCAGCCAGGTAGCCGAGCCGGTGGCCCAGGCGGCCTTCGAGCAGGAACTCCGAGAGGAGTTTTTCCTACAGAAAATTGCAAGCGGCGCGAGTATCATCGGCACATACCCCCCGAATGAAACGACTTTGGCCGAATTTGAGTGCTGGCGTAAAGAAAAAGAAATCTAAAATTTTAGAAAAATATGATTTGCGGGAAAAGTGCTTAGTTTTCAGGAAGAACCGAGCGCTTGCGTTAATTTTTGCTAGTTGACGCCTATTCGATTCTCTGTTATAGTTTGCCCGCATATAGTCGCCAGGGTCTTGTCCCTTGACGAGACTCCCCCCACCTGGTTGACAGTTTGCGTCCAATTCTGTTGAGTGCCCCAGTAGTTTGATTGACAGATGTGTTGCCCGCAACAGCGGATATATCCGTTGTTGCGCCCTCAGACGCTCTCGCGTTTGGTTTTCCCATTTTTTTGTTCCATTTGCAATCCAAGGAGGCAAACTGTGGACCGAAAGACCCTGTCACGACGTTCCTTTCTGCGACTGGCCGGTGGGGCCATGGGCGTAACGGCCCTGGCCGCCTGCGCACCCCCGGCCGCCGCACCCGCCGCGGCCCCCGCAGCCGCACCCGCCGCCGGTGAAGCGGCCGCCCCGGCTCCAGCGGCCGCGCCGGCGGTTGCTGCTTCTGATCCGTTGTGGGTTATCCTGGCCCAGGACTTTCATCCCGATTACAACGCGTTTCTCCAGGCCGAAATTCGAGCATACGCCGAAGCCAATGGCTGGGCCGTAGAGCTTACCGATGCCGCTGGTTTTGCTTCGGGCACAGGCGAAATCGAGAGAATCGCTGCCGCGGTGCAAACCGGCGATGCCCCGGATCTGGTGAATCACACCTTCAGTTCGGCGCAGGTACACAATCTGGATATTGTGGAACCGGTCAGCGATCTGGTGGCCCAGATCGAAGAGGTCTTCGGGCCGGTGGCACCCTACCTCCAGCAGTCGATGATCTTCGACGGCGAGTGGTGGGCGGTGCCTTATCACCAGCGGGCCGGCGGGGGCTACTACCGGCGCGACGCCTTTGACGCCATCGGTGTCGATCTCCAGACGGTTCGCACCTACGGCGCTCTGCGCGAAGTGGCTCTGGAAGCCTCGACCAGTGAACTCTTCGGTTGGGGCATTACCGTCAACCGCTCTGGCGATGGCAACAGCATCATCAACCGCATCAAATGTGGCTTTGGCGCAAGCTGGCAGGACGAAACCGGCCAGTTCATCCGCACCAATTCGCCCGAGATGATCGAGGCCATGAACTTCATCAAAGAGACCTACACGGATCCCAAGTGGGCGGCGATGTTGCCCCCCGGCGTCCTGGCCTGGAACGACATCTCCAACAACGAGGCCTATCTGGGCGGCGTGA
Source organism: Chloroflexota bacterium (assembly GCA_016199425.1). Classification (GTDB taxonomy): domain Bacteria; phylum Chloroflexota; class Anaerolineae; order Caldilineales; family Caldilineaceae; genus JACQGT01. The sequence goes on along the minus strand of JACQGT010000610.1, from coordinate 2,870 downwards.
TTGCCTACACCGAAAACGCCGGCACCGTCTATGCCAAAGCCGTCGTCGATGGCAACCCGGTGGCTGAACTGACCAATTTCCTCAAGCCGCCAGGTGGTCCTGTCAACCAGGAATTCCACTCTGTGCCCAGCAAAAATTGGTATTTGCTCAAGAACGGCAAGAACCCCGATGCGGCCAGACAGATGATTGTGGAGTTCTCGTCCGACCTGGCCCGGGTCGATGCAATGCTGGCCTCCTCCCCGGCCTATGCCATCCCTGCCTACACCAATCTGTGGGATATGTCAACCTTCGTCAATACCAATGAAATTGCTGCGCAGATGAGAACCTCAGCCCTGGACGATTCGGGTATCGATGCAGGGGCCTGGCCTGGACCGCCCTCGGCCGCTTTGACTGCAATCGACGAATCGGGTGCCTGGAACGATATGGTCAACTCGATCGTCACGGGCACACCAGTGGAAGAGGCTGTCCAGATCGCCCACGACCGTATGGTGCTGATCTTCAAAGAGTTCGGTTTGCCCGGCGAATGAGGGCAAGCGTAGGGCGGAACGGTACTCCGCCCCGAAGTAGCGTAGGGCGGAGTACCGTTCCGCCCTACGCTACAGTAGAGTGTTGAATTCCCACCGGGTGTGTCACCAGGCGAGATTCGGAATCCCCCCGGATAGATCTGAGAGAAAATCACATGGAATTAACAAGCCCACAAACTGTCATCAGTCGACAGCAAGTTGCGCAGAGACCGACCCGGCGTTTGCGACATATACTGGGACCGGACTGGAAAGAGGCGTATCTTTTCCTGCTGCCGGCCGTTCTGCTGCTGGGCACGATCGTTGCCTATCCCTTCCTGCGCGCCGTCTACATCGGCTTTACCCGCACGACGAGTCTGGAAATCGGCCCCTGGGTGGGTTTGTTGAACTACCAGAATCTCTACAAAGACCCATTTTTCTGGAATTCTGTGCGGATATCTCTCACCTATACGGTTGCGGCTGTGGTTCTCAAGTTCTTTGTGGGGATGATCGCTGCCCTGCTTCTGCACCGGATGAGCCGCTTTGCCACCGTCTTCACCGCGCTGGTGATGCTTCCGTGGATTATGCCCGAAGTGGTGCGCGCCATCACCTGGAAGGGTCTTTTGGACCCAATCTACGGCCTCGTCAATCCCCTGCTGAAAGATTTGGGGCTGATCGAGCAGTCAATTCCCTTCTTTGGCACACCAGAACTGGCCTTGCCCTCCGTCATTATGGTGAATCTATGGGCGGGTATCCCCTTCTTTACACTTCTGCTGGTGGCCGGCCTGAAGGCCATTGACAAAGAGTTGTACGAAGCGGCCGCCATTGACGGGGCCAGTGGCTGGCGGCAATTTCTGCATATCACCCTGCCTGGTCTGCAATATGTGATTCTGGTCGAGACCCTTCTCTCTTTCATCTGGACCTTCAACGGTTTTACCCAAGTCTTCCTGCTCACCGGCGGCGGGCCGCTGGGCGCGACGAAGGTCTATACGATCTTTGCGATTGAAGCTGCGCGCAGTTTTCGCATCGGTACAGGTGTTGCTGCTGCCATGTCGATGGTGCCGCTTCTGGCGCTCCTCATCGTCATTCTGGGACGAAATGTCCTGGCCACCCAGACAGGACGGGCTTCCCACACAGTGGCTGACGAAAAGAATAGCGTCTTTGGCCTGATCTCCTGGCCTTTCCGCATGGCGCTCACATTGGTTGTGGCGGTGCTGTGGGCGCTTAACGATGGAGTCGAACGGATTCTCGAAGGAATTGGCGCGGCGATCAGAAGCGTCTTCCCTCATTCGAACGACCCCCGCGCGGCGATGCTACGCGCCAAAGCCGCACGCCGCCGTGTCAACATTTTTGCGGGCATCATTCTGGCCCTGCTCCTGCTCTTTGAGTTGTTCCCCTTCTACTACGTCTTCATCACCTCCTTCAAGTCGGAAGTGCAGATGACGACCTTCCAATCCCTCTACCATCCTGACCCCTGGACACTGGATCAGTACCAGCGTTTGCTGGGGCCCACCCGCAATTTCCTGGTCTGGATGCGCAATTCCTTTATCGTTTCAATGGTTACACCTCTCGTCTCCACGATTGTGGCTTCCCTGGCAGCCTACAGTCTGGTGCGGCTCAACTGGCGGGGCAACCGGGCCTTCTCCAGCGCGGTCTTCTCCGCCTATCTGATGCCCAGCGTTCTGATGGTCATCTCCATCTTCCAGATTTTCGCCAAACTGGGGCTGATCAACAGTCTGTATGGGCTGATGCTGGCCTACTCGACCTTTGCCCTGCCCTTTGCCATCTGGCTGATGATGGGCTACTACGCCTCCATTCCGCGGGAGTTGGAGGAGGCCGGGCTGATCGACGGCTGCAACCGCTTCCAGGTCTTCTGGCGCATTGTGCTGCCTCTGACCAAACCGGCCCTGATGGCCATCTTCCTCTTCGGCGTGACGAATGCCTGGCACGAATATCTCTTTGCCTATATCCTCATCTCCAAGCAGAGCCTGATGACCCTGCCGGTTGGTCTGGGCCTGATGATCATCGGCGATGTGCAGCCCTGGGGTGAGTTGACCGGAGCGTCCCTATTGATGGCGATCCCCGTTTTCATTCTCTACGCGGTGGGCCAGCGCTTTATGGTAGCTGGTCTGACAGCCGGCGCGGTGAAAGGCGGCGGCTGAGTGACTCTGGCAGGCTTGATTCCGGGAATCGGCCAGACGATGACGGGAAGGCCGAGGGAAACTGTGGCCGATTCCCGGAATCGTATCCCACGAAATCGCAAAAAAGAGGGGAGCCGTCAGGGTTCCCCTCTTTTTGTTGGCGGTCTTAAGGAAAACCGATTCCCGGAATCGTAACTATACAGGTAGATCGGACCAGTGAGCGCTGATT
>JACQGT010000625.1 GCA_016199425.1 Chloroflexota bacterium | reverse complement strand
CCATTCTCAGTAGACTGCAACAGATGCTCCCCGCCGGTCACGGACCACGCCCGGAGCATTGCGGTCTACTGATTTTTACGTTTTACGCTTTACGTCACGCCCATAGATGCGCGTACTTCAGCCCCGTGCCCGTATTGAAAAGGACGACGCTCTCCTCCGGTCTGATCCAGCCGCTCGTGAGCAGGCGAATCTGGGCGGCCAGACAGGCGGCCCCTTCCGGCGCGGGGAAGATGCCCGTGTGCTTGCCCATTGTGCGGGCGTGGGTGATCATCTCTGCGTCTGGGACGGCGATGGCCGTGCCGCCGCTCTGCCGGATGGCGCTGAGGATCAGAAAGTCTCCTACCGCGGCGGGAACGCGCAGTCCGTCGGCGACGGTCTTGGCTCCCTGCCACATCTCGGCGTGTTCGGTCTCCTCCTCAAAGGCGCGCACCACCGGCGCGCAGCCCGTACTTTGTACGCTCACCATCCGCGGACGCTGGGCACCGATCAGCCCCATCTGTTCCATCTCGTCAAAGGCTTTCCACATGCCGATCAGCCCGGTGCCGCCGCCGGTCGGGTAGATGATCACGTCGGGCAACTGCCAGCCCATCTGCTCGGCCAGCTCATAGCCCATCGTCTTCTTGCCCTCCAGCCGGTAGGGTTCTTTGAGGGTGCTGACGTCGAACCAGCCATACTTCTGCGCGCCCTCTCTAACCTTTACGCCGCAGTCGGTGATCAGCCCATCTACAAGCGTCACCTCTGCGCCCAGTATTTTGCACTCCACCCGAAAGGTCATGGGCACGTCCGCGGGCATAAAGACGTGGGCCGGCAGACCAGCCGCGGCTGCGTAGGCGGCCATTGCCCCGGCCGCGTTGCCCGCGCTGGGGATGGCAAGCTCTTTCGCGCCCAGTTCATAGGCCCGGCTGACGGCCATCACCAACCCCCGGGCCTTGAAACTGCCGGTAGGGTTGAGGGATTCATCTTTGATGTACGTATTGGCGCAGCCGATCTGCGCGCCCAACCCGCCCGCCTGCACCAGCGGCGTCCACCCCTCTCCCAAGCGCAGACAGGCGTCGTCCCAGTGCACAGGCAGCACTTCTTCGTAGCGCCAGAGGGAAGGTTCTCGTTCGGCCAAGCTCATTTTTGTCAATGTTCGGGCGGCTTTCGCCAGATCGTAGCGGGCCAGGAGGGGGCGGTTGCAGACCGGGCAGAGATTCATCAAGCGGTCAGCGTCGTAGGTTTCGCCGCATTTGCCGCATTCCAAATGGGTGAGCGTTGAACGGGTCATCAGGTATGTTTGTCCAGATTTGAGTGAGGAAATGGGGCGCTGCTGGATCGATACAACGGGGAATCGACAAAACAGGCAGTACAATTTTACTCTGGGAACCCGACTTCGCAAAATCGTGGAGAGGGTAGGGGGCTGATTGAAGACAGATCAGCTACTTGCTTCTGGATCGACAAGGGCTGTTCACGAAATGTGTGCCGATTACAGGTTCTTCGTGAACAGCCCTTCTGCTGCCCGCTCAGGTCAAGTTCGGTAATAGGCTACTAATTCAGGTAGCCGTTCACAAAGTCCAGCACATTTTGTCGGTCCATGCGGAAGACACCACCGGTGCCGGCGCAGTTGCCGTTGAGACCGAAGGAAGTGACGCCACCCACCACATTGCTGTCGTCAATGAAGTTGGGGCCGCCAGAGTCTCCAAAGCAAGTGCCGCCGGTCGAGTGGTTGTTGGAGAGCAGCACAGAGAAGTCACCCGTGAAGCCGGGTGCATTGATCTGAACCAAATAGGGACGAGCCAAATAGCGGACTCTCTCTGCCTCGACAAAGACCGGGTTGATCCGCTGCAGACCGTAGCCGACCGCGGTGAAGGTGACATTTTGCTTGCCCCGTTCGGTCGCCATTTTGTCTAGAATGTTGACCTCGGGCAGCGAGGCGTAGGTCTTTATTCGGGTTGGTTTGTTGAGAACGACGACGCCAACGTCATGCAGATAGAATGCGCTATCACTGTAATCGGGGTGGGTATAGGGTGTCCCGCCCACATCCCCCTTAAATGGGTAGCCGTTATCGGGAATTCCTGACTCTACATCTGCATCGAACCAAATCTCCACGTGGGCCGCGCCAGACGTGCAGTGCCCTGCGGTGAGAAAGACCTTCTTTGCTAACAGTGTGCCACTACAGCGCCACATCGGGTTACCGTTTGCATCCTGGGCAACCATCAACCCCACGTGGGGGTGGCGGTTGCCGTCCAGCTCACCCTCGGTGATCGCGCTGGCCGGTGTTGCTGCTCCGGGCAGCAGAAGAGCCAGAATCAGCAGGACATACAGCAGACGTTTCACGGGATTTCCTCCTCGTAAGTTGGACCCACAGCACAATGCCGTGGGTTGATGGGGCATCTTCTCGGCGGGCATGATTCCATTTTTGAGAAGATGCGGTAAAACATACCTTCAAAAACGGGGGACTGAACACAGATGCGAACAAGTCAGATACAACGGAAGATATCTGCGCGTCGGGGATTCCTGACTCAATCTGCAACAGTGGCGATATTGTAATCCATGTGGCAGAGTGTGTCAAGCAAAAACGCGCTGCAAAGCCCCTGTTCGCCTTTCGCCAAATCACCTATTTCCGCAGACTCGCCCAGGGTTCTTGCTCGTAGACTTCGACCAATTGATAGCCCTCGTCCCCAACCGACGGGCCGAGGATGGCGATGAGCCTGGCGGTTTCCCTGCCCGTGTTGAAGGAGGCGTGGACCACATCCGCGCCGATAAAGACGCCGTCGCCCGGAGCCAGGGTGGTGGACTCACGCCCTACCCACTGCTCCACCCCACCGGAGACGACGTAAATGACCTCTTCCTGCTGCGGGTGTTTGTGAAAATTGTGGCCGAAACCCGGCTCCAGCCTCACTTCGATGACGACCAAATCCTTGGCCCCGGTGGTGGCCGGGCGGCTCAGCCAGCCCATCACCCCCCAGTCCAGGTGGTCGCGTTCCATTGCTACGCTTGTGATAAATTTGCCATCCATTAGGTTCTCCTGTGTTGCGTATTGCATGAGGTGGCATAGCCACAAAAAGTCTCCCGCAGAGACGCAGAGGAAAAGCGCAACTAACGCATGTGACGCGGTGTCCTGAGCCTGTCGAAGGGTCGATCTTTT
>JACQGT010000624.1 GCA_016199425.1 Chloroflexota bacterium | reverse complement strand
GCTCTGCAACGGACCCGAAAGAGAGTGCGTCGCTCCCGAACGGCACTGCAACGGCCCCGAAAGAGAGTGCGTCGTTCCCGAACGACTCTGTAACACGCCCGAATGACGGTGTAACAGCCCCGAATGAGCATGCGCCCTGCCCGAACGGGTCTGCATGACTCCCGAATAGCTCTGTAACCACGAAGACACCAAGAATAAAAGGAAAAAGGTTTTCCTTTGTGCCTTTGTGACTTTGTGGTTGAGATTCTTTCTCCAAATCACAACAATCGCACTGGTATCGTACAAAAGGAGCAACAAACATGGCAACTGTCTCTATCGACCAACAACTGGCCGCCGCCCAACTGGCCCTGAGCAACGCGCGCACGGACGCGGACCTCTCCGGCCCCCTGGCCGATCTCGGCTACGACGCCGCCCGGCTGGACGAAGGCTGGGGGCTTTATCAAGCGGCGGTTGCCGCGCAGCAACGCCAGAGCCAGGAGTATGGCGAGCAGTACAGCGCCTCCGATGCCTTTGGCGCGGCCTGGGAAGCAGCCCAGGCCGATTACAGCCGCTATGTCAAGGTGGCCCGCATTGCCCTGAAAGGGGAACGGGGCGCCAGCGCCGCGCTGGACCTGGACGGTCCCCGCAAACGCCCCCTGGCCGGCTGGCTGGCCCAGGCCCGCCAGTTCTATACCAATGCCCTGGCCGATGAGTCCGTGTTGGCCGCGCTCACCCGTTTCGGCGTCAGCCAGGAGAAGCTGGTCGCAGGGCAGACCCAAGTGGCTGTTGTGGAGGGGTTGGCCGCGACCCAGAAGAAGGAGACCGGCGAAGCCCAGCAGGCCACCCAGGATCGGGACGCCGCCCTGGAGGCGCTGGACGAGTGGATGGGCGACTTTCTGGCTATCGCCCGCATCGCCCTCGAGGAGAACCCGCAGTGGTTGGAGAAGATGGGCGTTCTGGCCCGTTCGTGAGCAAGGGAGGGATGGGACATAGATGGCGCAGCGCCACTCAACCACCTTCCGGGAAGCGGCCACAGACTGTAGGGCATACGGGAAACTGTTCTGGCCGCTTCCCGGAAGGTTAAACCCTCATTCCGGCAGCCAGCCCTGATCCAGCACCTGCTTCAGGGCAAAGGGGCAGGTGTGGGGAAACGTAGCGAGGGGCAAACCCGTCTCGCGCATGGCCCCAAAGGCGGCGTCGTCATAGGCCTCGATCAGCAATTCCGGTGTCTCTGAGCGCAGGCTTGGGTTGTTGTGCAGGAGTTTGTCGATGCGCCTGCGCTGCTCGATGATCGTGAGTTCCCAGCTACGCCCGCGCAACTCAGGCTGAAATTGCCATTTGAGCAGGTGGATGAGCAGAACTTCCAGGCGGCTGGTCAACTGGCGACGCTCGGATCGTCCCATGGACTCGATCTCCTCGATTAGATTGTCGATGTCCAGCCGGGCAAACTCGTGGGTGCGCAGCAGCGTCGCCTGGTTCTGTGTCCAGGCATAAAAGTCTCGTTCGTAGGTTGACATCGGTTCACCTCGGCAGTCTGACATACACAACAAAGCAGGACGCAGATTACTCAGAAACAGCAGATTTTCGCAGATTTTATAGCGTCAACGAGATGATGAAACGTAGGTGCGGTTTGTAACTGCACGTCTACCGGTGAAAGTGCGGTTGCAAACCGCACCTACAGATTCTACGGTGTCGTTGACCAGTACAAAATCAGGAAAATTTGCGTCCCTTTTTCTCCTATCAAATTTACTATAACACAGAAAGCCGACGGTTTTCAACCAATGCTCCTCCTCAACTTCTCCCACCCCATCACCGACGCACGGCGAGCGCAGATCGAGGCGCTGACCGGTGCGGCCATCGACAAGATGCGCACATAGGGCTGAATCAATCCGTGGGCGGATGCCAATCTTGCGCAATCCAGAGTATGCGCGATTCGACGACGTACTCGTTATTGAGGCGTAGAGCGATCACCGAGGCTCGTCCTGTCGGTGTCAGACCGACCACATGCGTTCCGCCATTTTCCCAGCGAAAATGCGCACCCCAGGGCTGGGTGCGGGGATTGAAAAGAGGGGCGAGCGCCTGGGTGAGGGGGTCCCGGGCGTGGGTGCGAGCGCCTTTGAATTCGTTGCAGCGATAGCACGCCGCGCAGAGATTTTCCAGCGTATCGCCGCCGCCCGCGGCGCGGGGGGTGATGTGGTCAACAACCAGGGGCATTGCGATCAGACGCCGGGCGGTGCGACAATACTCACAACACCCGCCGGCTCGAGTAAAGACCTGCTCGCGCAGGAAGGAGGGCAGCCCAGCCATCATCAGTATACCGGTATGTCGTTGCGGGCCGGCAGCGGATAGCCTCGCCAGCGCAACAGAGACCAGGCATAGGCTTTGCGCAACATCAGTCGATCAGCGCTCGTACGCAGTGCGGCCAGCTCAACCCGTTCTTGCCCGCTGATCTCTTCTTCGGCGTTCTTTTCCAACAGTTCGTGATGGCGGCGCTGCTGCTCTGCTGGGACTTGGCTGCTGGCAATCTGGCGTAATTCAGCTTCGGACAGTTGTTGCATCGCCAGCAATGCCGGGTGCATCTCGGCGGGAGCATCCGTCAGCCGCGGCGGCAAATTGCCTTTGACGCTCTGGGCAATCAGTTCACCCAGCGGCTGGCGCGTCAAATCGGCGATTTCATGCAAGTAACGATAGAGATCATCAGACAGGACAAGTGTAAGGGATTGCGTCATTGTGCAAACTCCGTAACGGCAAGAGATAGACTTTCCAAGTATACCACGCGCCCAATTCCATAGGACAATCCAATGCTCCTCCTCAACTTCTCCCACCCCATCACCGACGCCCAGCGGGCGCAGATCGAAGCGTTGACGGGCCGCGCCATTGAACGGGTCATCCAGCGTATGCCCCAATTCCACGACAGCCAGCCTCTGGGCGGGCAGGTGCGGGCACTGGTGGACGGGGTCGGGTTGACCAGCCAGGAGTGGCAGAGCGCGGCGCTGTTGATCAACCCGCCGGGACTGGTGCCGGCGGCGCTGGCTCTGCTGGCAGAACTGCACGGGCGCACAGGCTATTTCCCGGCGACTGTGCGCATTCGGCCTGTGGCGGATGTGATTCCCCGGCAATTCGAGGTGGCCGAGATTTTGGATTTGCAAGCTATACGTGATAGCGCACGCCGATTTAGATAACTCACAATCCATGAGGCATGAAGGAGACCGCCAATGATTATCGAAGGTATGTGGCCTAATATCGCTGCCAATCTGGCCTCAGAGTTCATTATTGTTGTGTTGGGCATCCTGTTCGTTCAGTTTGTCCGCAACCGCTGGGATCAACGGCTCTATGGCGGATGGAAAGTCGTATTGAAGCGAGCAGAGTTGATTGTCCACAGCCGGGATGTATCGGTAGCCAAAGCCAAACAGGTGCATGAGATGCCGGAGGAACTTTCTGTGTTTCTAAAGGGAGTCGTTAGCAGCTACGTCTGGCTCAATTGCGATTTGGTCACTGAAGGGCGAACTCTCGGTATGTTGATAGAAGATTTCGCTGCGCGCCAGTGGGTCATTAATCTGGACAAGAATCCACCCTCTTCGTCCGACAAACAACCGCAAAAAGGATAATATGCTCCTCTCCGCCATCCTCACCTTCACCACACCCCGCCGCGGCGTGCTGCCCGCGGCCCTGGGCCGCGCCATCTACGCCGAAGTCCTGCGCCAGATCGACCGGCGAGACGCCCAACTGGCCCGCCAGCTCCACGCCTGGAACGGGCCGGTGCCCCTCACCTGTTCCAGCCTGAACGGCCCCACCCGCCGGGGCGCAGATCTCTACTTGGAAGCAGGCGAGCGCTACGAACTCCACATCACCGGCATTGCAGAACCGGTCAGTCAGTTGCTCTACACCCTTCTGCTGGAAGATCCGCAGACCGACTGGATCATCCACAATCACCCCTTCCAGCTTCAGAGCGTTACCTGTGACCCGGAGAGCCACCCCTGGGCCGGGATAGCCGACTACCAGCAACTGGCCGCGCAACACCTGCTGGCTATAGGCAACCCAGACAACCGGGTCACCCTGCGCTTCGACAGTCCCACCAGTTTCAAATCCGGGGGGATGCAGGTTCCTATCCCGACGCCGGACCTGGTCTTCGGCAGTCTGGTGGACCGCTGGAACCTCTTCAGCCCCGTCCTCCTCAGCGACGAGATGCGGGAGTTCAGCCGCGCCTGTATCGCCATCAGCCGCTACAACCTGCGCAGCGTGCCCATGCCCCACAAGCAGGGTGGTTTCCACGTGGGCGGCGTGGGGGAGGTGACTTATACCGCCCTGGCCGGGGATCGCTACTGGCGCGGGGCTATGCAGATGCTGGCCGACTTTGCCAAGTTCAGCGGTGTGGGTGTGCAGACGACGAATGGAATGGGGCAGACGCGCAGGATCGACTAAATTCATCAGCCATAGATGCCATCTCCTTTATCTTCTCCTAAACTTGCTACGCGCCGTACCTCTCTTCTCTCCGTTTGCTCTCTGACCCATGCAAAGACATGCAAACACCCTGGGAACATAGCTTCAGTTTTTCTGATAGACTATATCAATGGGCTAATGCTTCCGGCAAAGTCGACTTCTTTCACAATCTTGCCTGTTGTGTTGCCATAATCGAAAGACATCACAATTCGCTGCCCACGGAGGGTGATTGATTTACCATTTGGTCGTTGAAACGGGGAGGTAAAGAATGATGACTTACTTTCGACACCAATTCTGCGATCCATACCGTAGCAGTATTCAGCCCGTCATTCAGCCATGGATTGTACCCGGTAGACGCGCTCTGATCCATTTCCGGCGGCTCTGGCCGCCTTTGCGCCTGTTGACCGTATGTGGAATGCTGGTGATTGTCTCATGGCCCATACTCGCAGGGTATCAGGTCTTCACGACGGCGCTTGTCTTTGTGGGCTTATACCTGATCTTTCAGTTGATTTTTCGCGTCATCGAATATCGCCCATATTTTAGTAGCCAGCGTTGGCAATATCTGATCAATATCTTTCGACATCTTGGTGGGGTATTGGGTTTAAGCATCTTCGTTTGGTTCGTGCCTGATTTGTCAACCCAGGCATGGCTACTCTATCTGATACCCTTACTGACAATCGGAGTGAGCCTGGAGCGAAATTGGGCTTTTGCACTGGTCGCGCTTACGCTAGTATGCCTGTTCCTGTCGGCCTTTGTACCTATGCAAGGGAACGGCTTTCCCGGCGACGTGACGTCGTTGATCCGCGATGGTCTGCTGCGGGCAGCCATTGGCAGTTATATTGGCTTCACTAGCTATATGCTGGTGCGCTGTTTGGCCTATCAGCATCAAGCCAGCCGAGTTGCAATCAAACGACTGCTGGAAATCACACCAACCACCAGTTGGAAGGCTTCGGCGCATACGGTTGCCAAGACCGTTGCACTGCTCTTCGGCCAGGAATCCCATCCGATTATTGCCAATGTACTCACATACGAGCAAGAGGCCAATCGTATGCGAGTGATCGGCTCTTCCGAGCCAAATGGTAAAAATTTGGCTGACGAGGGCTTTAGTTTTTCGGGAGATGAAGGAATTTCCGGATGGGCGGCCTCTCGGCAAAAGGCTTGTTTCCTCAACGACACGCGTCGAGATTACGAGGGACGCTTTCTTCATCAGCGAACCTTTGACGGGACCCGTTCGGCGTTGGCAGTCCCCTTTGCTTTGGATGAGCATCAGGTAGCTGTGCTCGAAGTGGAATCCCCTCTGACCAACGATTTCGCCCAAGAAGATTTGCAGTTATTGGAAGTCGTTGGCAGCCATTTGGTCGCTTCCCATCATCGGATCAAACTCCTGACTGTGCATAGCCAACTTGCACAACTGGGGCATGATCTGGCGAACTACATCATTCGCGATGAAGGGATACGACCGATGCTGGCCAGGGTAGCTACCAGCGCTATGAGAATGCTCGACGCCCATGTAATCGGCTTCTATTATCGGCACCCAACCAACACAGTAGAATGGGAAAGATACGTACAGGGAGCACTATATGCCCCGGAAGTCGGCGGCTCCCCAGCTAATGACCGGCACAGCCTGCTGCATCAGTTATTCGATGAAAAGCGCATGCGTTTCTTCGAAGAAGCGCAAAACGAAACTTCCCTAACTACCCCGCGCCCGTGGCATATCCAGCACAGGCAAAATCCCTTTGTCTTGCGTGAAGGGATTGTATCTTGCGCCGTCATCCCACTTGTGGTCGCCCAAGAGTGTATTGGCCTCATGTGGATCAATTATCGGCGCAAAATGGTTTTTGGCCAGGGGATGCAGAATATCATCCAACTCCTGGCCCCTTACGCTGCACTGTCGATACAAAGCAACTTGCAGAGCGCTTTAGTTGAGCGGAAACGACGAGAACGCTTGAGGCGCATTGTGCATGATTCCCTGGCCCACCGGTTACACGATGTGGCGCGAGCCATAGAGATGCTCGATACGTACCCATCTGGCGATCCAAAACGCAACGAAGAATTGCTGATTGCTCGCTCGCAGGTCGAGCGAGCTCGTCGGGTGGTAGCCAATCTGGTGGGCGAAAGGCCCTGGCTAACATTGCAAGCCATACTCGATGATCTGTCTACCCAGGTCGATTTGATCACAAAGATTCACTCTATCCCCGTTAAGCTTACCCTGTGCGAGGTCCCAGAAACACCGATCAGTCTGGTAAGCGGCAATGAATTGATGTTCACCTGCGATGAGATTCTAGGCAACGCAGTACGCTATTCTCAGGCGACGTCCATATCTATCGCCGTCAATTTGGAAGATCACATGCTGCGCATTGCCTATAGAGACGACGGCGTCGGTTTCGATCCCAGCACCATCCGGATCGGCCACGGATTGACCAACATTCGCGAACGGGTCGACCAGTTGGGCGGGGTGATCACCATCGATTCCGCTCCAGGCAGTGGCACGTCCATTGTCCTGGCCGTTCCCATTCCATACAAACAATCATCGGAGAACCACAATGGAGAATGAACCAAAACGAGTCTTGTTGATCGAGAACGATGGCGGGGTCATCCGCTCGGTCAAGGATGCAATCAACGAGGAACCCGGCCTGCGCTTTGTAGGTAATCTGACCGGACGCGCCAATCTCGACAGCTTTCTGGATGAACACGCGCCCGACGTAGCCCTCGTCGATCTCGGACTTTTGCGCCAGGGGGAGGGGCTGCATATCAAATCAGAGGTGCGGGACTTTGAAGAAGGGCTATGGATTATTGGGCGCATCAGCCAGATCAGCCCGCACACAAAAATCGTCGGCTTTTCTGGTTATTTCGCCGATTACCCGGAACTGACAAAAAAAGCGCTAGATCGAGGTGCCGATGCGCTCATTGCCAAAGAAAGTGGGCCAGCCATATGGCGCTCGTGGTCAAATTGGCTGCGGGCCGAAATCAATGCAGTTCTGGGCGATTACTGGCGCATGACCACCGAGGTGGCGGCGCTCCTTCAAGCCCAAGAAGAGGAGCGCAGAGAAAGCCAACCCGATGACCCCCTCCCCTTGACAGCGCGCCAAATGGAGGTACTGACTCTGCTTGCTTCTGGCGCTTCGGATCGTCAGATGGCGCAGAAATTGCACATTGAGGAAGGCGCCGTGCGCGGCCATATCAGCAACATAAAAAAGAGGATGCAATTGCGCCATCGCTGGCAAGTGGTCGAAGAAGCCCGCAGACACGGCATCGGCGATGGCTGAGTGATCGCCGCATGCCAACCCATGCAAATTGATGCGCACGTATTGCAAAGAGACGCAATGAGAATCGAAAGCGAAACAACTGCCCACAAAAGGATGCCTGCGAACAACTGATAACATTCGCGTCTGAAATGGCATGCGTAGAAGCATACAAACGCGCGGGGTCGCTACGCGTAAAAAGCCGCTACACTGGGTTTACCCCAGTGTAGCGGCTTTTTTTGTTGGATTTGCTTCAATCAAAGGAGGCGAACAATGAAAATCCTGCGAATTCTCGAACGCACAACCTGCGGCTGTCTGATTCTCGTCGTGCTCGTGATTCTGGTCGCGGTGGGAGCGCTGGGCTATTTTCTGGCCCAACGGGTGGACGCAGCGGAACTGCCCAACCCGCCCGCGCCCATCGTCTACGACCTGGTGTTGCTCTCGGATCAGAGCCACTCCATGAGCGAATGCGACGGCGTCGGCTCGGACCCAGAACTGCTGCGGGTACAGGCGGCCCAGCTCTTCATCAGCTATCTGGGCGCGGACAGCGGCGTCGGCGGCTACCGCTTGGGGCTGCTCCACTTCGGGGGGACAGTGCAACAGGCGGCTCCCCTCACGAATGTAGGCGACCCGGCCATGCGCCGCCAACTCTCCCAGGTGGCCGAGAATCCCCAGCCCATCCCGTGGACCGACCCGCTGGCAGCCCTGGAAGCAGCCCGCACACTGCTGGCCAACGACGGGCGACCGGGCAGCCGCCGGGCGATCCTCATGCTTACCGACGGCGAACCGGCCTGGCCGGACACCGTATCGAGACGGGTGGCCGACTACCGCCAGGCGCTGGCCGGGTTGGGAGAAGAACTGGTAGCCGAAGAGGTCACGCTCTTCATCGTCCATCTGGACAACCCCAACACCAGTTGCAGCCAGCGGGTCAGGCTGCACTGGCTGGGTCTCTGGCAGGAGATGGCTGAAAACACCCCCGGCGGCGCGCTTCTGACCGCCCGCCGGGCCGATGACCTGCTGCCACTCTACCACGCCATTGTGCGGGGACTGACCGGCGCGGTGGCCGGCGCGACTCTGGCCGAAGCCGCCTCACTACCCGGCGATCAGCCGATGATCATCACCGCTACGGTGGAGCAGCCTCTGGCCTCTATGACGCTGGTGGTGTGGAAGGAACAGCCGCAGACCCGGGTGGAGATTGTCGGGCCGGATGGCCTGCTCCTCTCCCCCCACAGCCCAGGGGTGATCGTCGCCGGCGATCCGGGAGAGAGCCACGAGGAAATCTGGCGTGTGTCGAATCCGCCAACCGGCGACTGGCAGATTCGGCTGAGCGGGACAGGCCGAGTCACAGTCTGGCAGGATCGGGCGCCTCTGCCCACGCCGACGCCCAGCCCGACGCCGACGGAGACACCTACGGCCACCGCAACGCCCACGGCGACCGCCACGGACAGCCCGACGCCAACGC
>JACQGT010000623.1 GCA_016199425.1 Chloroflexota bacterium | reverse complement strand
GGTAGCCGAAGAGCTGCGCGGCTTTGGCCAGCAGATGGGTGCCGCTCTTGGGCAGGGAATTGACAAAGACCCGCGCTTTGGGTTGAATGGGTCGCGACATTTGGACTTCCTCGTTTGGGGAGCTTACAGTCTGGGCGGCCTCAGCCCTTCGTAAAAACTGGGGCCTCGGTCCGAGCCGCTCTTGCGGCCCACGCGCACGATCTCTACGATCAGAACCTCCTCGTCAACGAAATAGACGATCCGCCAGGCGTCAATTTGGATTCGCCAGAGCTGCTGGAAATCATCCCTCATTGGCTCCGCTTCTGCTGGATATGGGTCCTCCAGCAGCGTATGGATAGTCCGTTTCACCCGCTGACGGATGTTGCCCGGCAGATTGTCCACGATATGCCTGACGCCGGGCGTGTAGCTAAGCCGGTACCGGTTCATCTTCCACCAGCCAAGCTTCTACCTCTTCATCGGTAAGCAGGATTGAATCGTCAATGCCCATCAGTTTCTTGAGCTGGGATCGATAGACCGCTACCAGATCTTCGGCGTCATCCAGCCGCGCGTAATCGGCCAGAATCTGCTCCCACATAGCCGCGCTGATCACCACAGCCACCGGGCGGTTGTGGCGCACGATATTGACCACTTCCCCGGCCAGAACCGTGTCGATAAGCTCTCCCCAACTCTGGCGCGCCTGATCGCTGGTCAAAGTTTTCGTTTGCATAAGCCGTCCTCCAGTTTCGTATGCTTCACACGCTTCCCACGTTTCGTGGGGTGAGGATGAGTATAGCACGCTTGCGTGCGCCCATCAACCGCAGGAGCTATTACTGACCGCGCAAGTTCACCCACATTTGCGATTGCTCTCGCCAGGTCCGTGACCCGGCGGCGTCTGGTGGGCGTCCGCCGCCGGTCACGGACCGGCGGAGAGCAGGAATGAGGGCTATTTCTGCCGGGCTGCACTAAAACATCCCCATCGGCGGGACAGCTTCCGGGTCGATGTGAACGTCGATGACCGTCGGGCCGGGGCGACGGCAGAGGGCGGCGAAGTCCAGGGCGCGGAAGTCGTCGATGGAACGCACGGTGTACCCCTGCGCGCCCAGGGCCTGGGCCAGCAGGGCAAAATCAGCCCGCTGAAAGCCGAAGTGGATGGGCTGTTTGGAGACCTGGCGATGGCGGTGATTGACCATCCCGTAGCCCGCGTCGTTCAGGATGATATAGACCACTGGCAGTTGCTCCTCCACCGCCACGGTAATTTCCTGGCCGCTCATCAGAAAGCAGCCATCGCCGGTGAGACAGACGACAGGCGTCCCCGGCGCGGCGAGGGCCGTGCCCACGGCCGCGCCGATGGCCCAGCCCATCGCCGCCAGCTCCGCAGAGTGGCGGTAGTTGCGGTGTTGGCGGCTGAAGAAATACTGGATCGTCCAGGGCAGCCAGTTGCTCGTGTCCACCAGCACCCGGCTCTCCTCCGGCAGCCCCTGCATCAACGCCCAGACCAGACTCTGGGGATGGATGGGTGCGGCAGCGTTGTGATAATTCTCTGGCTCGCGCAGGGCAATCTGCGGGGGCGGCGTGCGGTAGTCGGGCGCGGATCGTTCCGCCGGGGCGGACGGGGGCAGGGGCAGTTGGCCGTCCCGTTGCAGGGCCTCAACCCGGTTGATCAACTCCTCAAAACAGTGGCGGACCTCCGCCTGCACGTGCAGCCGGGCCATAGGCGAGCGGGTGAAGTAGTGGTTGTCCGGGTGGATGTGGACCAGCCGGTCGTTGAGCAGCGCGGCGTCCCAGGTGGAGGTGGGCCACTGGCCCAGCCCCGTCCCCGCGCTCAGAATCAGAGCTGTCGCCGGGTCGGTCAGCGCGGCCCGGGCGCTCTGGTGGCCCGCATAGCCAAAGACCCCCTGGGCCAGGGGATGATAGGAATCGATCCAGCGCTTGCCCCGCTGGGTGGTGGTGATGGGCGCGTTGACCAGCTCGGCAAAGCTGGTGATGGCCTCGGTCGCGCCGTCGCAACTGTGGCCCACGTGCAGGGCGATGCGATTGCCCCCGCGCAGGGTCGCCACAATCTGCTGCCAGAGGCTTTCAAAGGCGGTGCTGTCCAGAATGGATGCGGGAGATTGGAGCAGGGCGGGCAGGTTGGGATAGCTCATCCCGCCGGGCATGGGCGCGCGGGAGAGGTCCACGGGAATGCTCAGATGGACCGGGCCGGGGGTGCGCAGGGCGTGCTGCAGCGCGGTCATCAGTTTGCGCTCGAACTGCTTGGGATGGGTGATGACTGTGCTGTAGTGGGTGCAGTGGGCCAGCATCCCCGCCGTGTCCATCATATCCGGCGAGGATTCCTGGAAGGAGGCCGCGCCGAATTCGGGCAGCAGCGTCTGGCCGGTGAGGAGGAGCAGGGGCGTGTGGTCGGTATAGGCCGAAGCCACGCCGGTCAATAAATTGGTGGAACCGGGGCCGGTGGTGGCTGTGCAGACGCCCAGCCGCCCGGTCTCCCGGGTGTAGCCGTCGGCCATATTGACCGCGCCGCTCTCGTGACGGGACAGGATGGCCCGGGGGCCGCCCCGCCGCGCGCTCCGTTCCAGGGCTTCGTAGATGGCGGAGTTGTGGCCGCCGGGCACGCCAAAGACATATTCCACGCCCAGCAGTTCCAAATAGGCCACCAGCAGGTCGCTCAGATTCTGGGGCGGCGTCTCCGGCGCGGCGGGCGCTGGTTGAACAGATTGGGATACGGCTCCGTTGGACAGAACCCCAGCAGTGGGAACTTGAATGGTCATCGGGTTTTACTCCTTCTTCGTAGGTGCGGTTGAAAACCGCACCTACAGCCTGGCGTCCCGCTCAGGCCAGCACCGGCTCGATCAGCCCGGCCAGAGCGGCAATCGTCGGTTCGGCCAGAAATTCGGCCACGGCCAGTTCACAGCCAAAGGACTGTTCGGCCCGGGTCATCAATTGCATCACCAGCAGGGACGAACCGCCCAGTTCCAGAAAATCGTCGTGGATGCCCACTTCGTCGATGCCCAGCAGGGCAGACCAGAGCGCGGCCAGCCGCTCCTGGGCCGGGGTCTCCGGCGGGGCGAAGGGCTGGGCCAGATGGGGGCGCACCCGCTCAGGCGCGGCCAAGGCCTTCAGGTCCAGTTTGCCAAAGGCGTTGACCGGCAGGCTGTCCAGGGGCACAAAGACGGCGGGAATCATATAATCGGGCAGGCGGGTGGCCAACAGCCCGCGCAGCGCGCTGACCGTTGGGATATCGCCGTTGGCCGTTGTGAAATAGGCCACCAGCCCCTTTTCCCCGGAATGGAGAGGCTTGGCAACCACTGCCGCCTGCTGAATGGCCGGGTGCTGGCGCAGGGCGTCCTCGATCTCCGCGGGTTCCACCCGAAAGCCGCGGACTTTGATCTGAAAGTCCCGGCGGCCCAGGTGACAGAGCGAGCCGCTGGCGTCCAGATAACCGATGTCGCCGGTCAGGTAGAGGCGGCTGCCATCCCCCGCGGGGACAAATTTCTGGCGGGTCAGCTCGTCGTTGCGCCAGTAGCCCAGGGCCAGATAGTCGCTTTTGACGGCGATCTCCCCCTCCACCCCTGACCCCAGCGCCGCGCCCGCTTCGTCCAGAATCAAAATTTCCGTCTCCTGCGCGGCGTGGCCCAGAGGCACAACCTCGCCGGGCAGGGGCGCATCCCCTGCCAGATAGAAGGCGCTGACCGGCCCGGTTTCGGTGGAGCCAAGCCCCAACACCAGCAGACTGTCCCGGCCAAAGCGCTGCTGAAAGAGGGCCAGATCGTTGGGTTTGATCTGCTCGCCGCCGAAATAGACGATGCGCAGATCGGGGAACTCCATCTCCGGGGTCAGGGCGTCAGTCAACTGGCGAAAGACTGTCGCCACGGAGTTATAAATGGTGATGCGCTGCTCCCGCAGAAAGTCGGGCAGGCGGGCGATGCCCTTCTGTTTCAGGGGGTAGAGGTGGATGGATGCGCCGTTGAGCAGGCTGCCGAAAATGTCCTTGAGCGCGCCGGCAAAACTGAAGGATTTGAGGCAGAGAAAGCGATCCGCCGGGCAGACGCAGAAGATATTGCTGTTGCGCCGGATGTGATGGAGCAGATTGCGATGGCTGTTGTAGACGCTCTTGGGTGCGCCGGTGGAGCCGGAGGTGTAGTAGATGTAGGCGACGGCGTCCGGCGAGACGACAACCGGCGGGTTCTGGTTGGGCAGATCGCCGGGTAGGGCGTCGATGGCGAGTACCTGCCCCGCATCCCCGGCCAGGGCTGTGGCCTGGGCAAAGTGGGCTGCGTCGGTCAGAATCAGCGCTGCGCCCGCGTCCTGGCCGTAGTGGGCCAGCCGCTCTGGGGGAAAGGATGGGTCGAAGGGCACGTAGGGCGCGCCGCTCTTCAGCACGCCCAGAATGGCCGCCAGCATCGGCGCGTCGTTGTCCAGCAGAATCGCAACGGCCGCAGGCTCGCCTGTTCCCCGCCGGGCCAGAATGGCATAGGCGATGCGGTTGGCGAGGGTGTTCAGCTGCGCATAGGTGAAGACGCCCGCATCGCTGAAGACCGCCAGATGGTTGGGGAAACGGGCGGCCTGCTGCGCAAAGCGCGCGGCGACCGACTGCTCCACAGCGGCCAGGGGGAACTCCTCCCAGGCGGCATAGGGGTTGCGGTGGCGGTCGCGGATTTCCTGCTGTGCAGGCGGCGTTCTGTTTTGCATCAATCAATACTCCTGAATCATCTGCTGATTTGACTTTTTGACTTGCCTTGAATCTGGAACAGGCATACAATTGTCACAATTCATCTGGTTCACCGAAGGCGCTACGTTTCGTTCTGGAGACTTGCCATGCGCTTTTTCAACACATCGGGGCCGTGCATCCCCGAAGAACATTACACTCTGATGCGGGAAGCGCTGGTGATGCAAGGCCAGGCATTGGTCGATAACGGGCGTTTTTTCACCATTTTTGCGCCGCGCCAGTCCGGCAAGACCACCTACTTTCAGTTGCTCTTTCGCCGCCTGGCCCAACAGGGCTATGTGCCGGTGTGGGTGAGCTTTGAAGGCATGAAAAGCGCCGATTCAGTCGAGTTTTACACCCTTTTCGGCCACGAGCTGCAACGGGAACTGAAGCGTCAGCTACCGCTGGTCGAAGAAAGCATTCGCACGCCCATCCAGTTTCAGTCCTTTTTGGAAGGTCTGCGCGGCCAGACCGACCGTCTTGTGCTGGTAATCGATGAATTTGAAAATGCGCCGGATGCTGTGTTGAGCGATCTGCTGCACACATTGCGCAAAATTTACCACCGCCGCCAATGCTACGCCCTTCATTCCCTGCTGCTGGTAGGCGTGAGTTCCCTGGCTGAACTGATTGTTTCATCCGCGTCGCCGTTTAATATCGTCGATCAGCTACAGATTCCCTATTTTACCTTTGGCGAAGTGCAGGCGTTGATCGAGCAGCACGTCAACGAAACCGGTCAACCCTTTGACGCTGCCGTTGTCAGGGAGATCTATGCCAACACGCAAGGGCAGCCAGGGCTGGTCAACGGTCTTTGTCAGCACCTGGTCGACGTCGTCGTGACCGATCGCAGCCAACCCGTGACGATGCAAGCCTTTTATGCGACCCTCAAACATTTTCTGACCGAGCGCTTTGACAAGAATATCCTGAATGTTGTCCAGAAAGCCCGGATGAAGCAGGATTTTATGTTGCAGCTTCTCTTCGACGATACCCCCATTCCCTTTACGGTAAACGACCCGGATATTGCCTGGCTTTATGCCAATGGCGTTGTGGACAATGTAGACGGCTATGTCCAGATGCCCGTCCCGTTGTACAGCAAAGCGCTGATCAATGCCTTTCGTCGCCTACATCATCCGCACCGATTTTGAAGCGCCCAGCCGACGACCACACCGGAGGCAGTGATTCAGTTCAGGCGACACGACTACCGACACCCATATGAATGAAAATCAGAACGCAGATTACACAGAAACCGCAGATTTTCGCAGAGGGAATCCGTGTTCCTTTCCATCCGTGTATACAGCCCTACTTCCAGATTAACGCGGCGTGTGAAAATCCTGGGCCCAGGGCATCAGACGCTGGCGCAGATACTCCAGCCCCCGGGTGGAGAGCAGGCCCAGCAGGGCAATCGTCACCAGCCCCACGTACATTTTATTGACAGCCAGGGTGGACCAGGAAATCCAGATGAGATAGCCGATGCCCCGGTTGGCGGCCACAAACTCCGCGCCCACAATCACCAGCAGGGCCACGCCCAGCCCCAGACGCAGACCGGTAAAAATGGCGGGCAGGGACGCGGGCAAAATGACTTTGTAAAAAAGCCGCCAACCCCTGGCCCCGTAGCTCTGGCCCGCTTCGATCAACACCGGCTCGATCTGCCGCACGCCGTTGACCGTGGAAATCAGGACCAGAAAGAAGACCGCCACGGCAATTGTGACGATTTTGGTGGTCTCGCCCAGGCCGAACAAAATGAGAAAGAGGGGCAGCAGGGCGATTTTGGGCACCGGGTAGGTGGCGGCCACCAGGGGATCGATGAAGGCGTGCAGACCGCGAAACCAGCCCATCAGCAGCCCCAGAGCCACCGCCGGCAATGCGCCCAGGGCAAAGCCGGCCAGCACCCGCAGCAGCGAAATGCTCAGATGATTCCACAATTCGCCGCTGAGCAGCAGCCGGCCAAAGACCGTCAATACTGTGCTGGGCGGCGGAAAGAAGCGATAATCCAGCCAGCCGACCTGTACCAGCCCTTCCCAGAAAAGCAGGAAGAGCAGAGGCGAGGCCGTGGAGATCAGCCGGTATAGGGTTTCGGATGGGCCGCTGTGGCCTCTTTGCTCTTCCATTCTTTCTCCTCGCGGGGGGTCATCCGGGCTGTGCCCTCTTGCGCCGGGCCAACGCCCCACTCCTGTTCCCGGGCCGCGTTCACCTCTTCCACCAGATCATCCCAGATGGTCTGGACGAGCCGGTTGAATTCGACTGTGGTGCGCAAGGCCAGATGGCGGGGCCGGGGCAGATCGATGGGGTAGACTTCTTTGATACGTCCGGGCCGGGCTGTCATCAGCGCCACCCGATCCCCCAGCAGCACCGCCTCTTCCAGAGAGTGGGTGATGTAGACAACCGTTTTGCGCTCGGCTTCCCAGATGCGCAACAGCTCCTCCTGCATCAGGTAGCGGGTCTGGGCGTCCAGGGCGGCAAAAGGTTCATCCATCAGCAGAATGTCCGGCCCGGTTGCCAGGGCACGAGCAATTGCCACCCGCTGTTTCATCCCGCCGGAGAGCTGGTGGGGGAAGGCCCCGGCGAAACGGGCCAGCCCCACCTTTGCCAGATAGTCCAGGGCAACCGCCCGCCGCGCCTGGCGGGGCACATTGCGCATCTCCAGCCCGAAGGCCACGTTCTCCAGGACTGTGCGCCAGGGAAAGAGCGCGTACTCCTGAAAGACCATTGCGGTCAGGGGACGGCTCCCTCCTGCCCCGCTCCCCAGATCAATCGAACCTGCGTCGTAGCTGCCGATGCCCGCCAGCATCCGCAGCAGTGTTGACTTGCCGCAACCCGACGGACCGACAATGCACATAAACTCCCCGGCCTGTACCGTCAGGTTGACATCCGCCAGGGCGACGACCTCGCCCTGGCGGCTCTGATAGCGTTTTCCTACGTCCCGAATGGTGATGGATGCGCTCATTGTTTGTTAGTACACCATACGGGCAACCGCAAAGGGTCGCCCCTACCGCGCCCGTTTTTCGATCAGCAATTTGCCGAATTGCAGAACGGCAACCACCAATCCCAGATATTCGTGGAAGAGCCATCCGGCCAACCCGTTGCCTTCTGCCAGGGTCGCCCCTGTATTCATCAACTCCAATAGCAACGCCAGGCTGGCGAATCCCAACGCCATAGGGAAGCGCACCGAACCGGGGCGCTCGTAGTAGCGCAGCAACACCAGGCCAGCGACGAAGATTAGCAGGACAGTGACAAGTAGGAAAATTCCAAAAGGCGTTGTGATGGCAGGCAACGCCCCCCGGCTCTGCCCGTTGTGAATGGAGCCGACCGCCATCCCCCCAGCCAGCGTCAACAGTATCGGTAGAATTGTGTTGCGGTTCATTGCATCCCTCCTGTGAAAGTCGTAGGTGCGGTTAAAAACCGCACAGACCGGTATGTCCCTGATTGTGCGGTTGGAAACCGCATCTACGGTTTTTGGGCCTCAGTCGAACGCTCTACTCTGAGTCCAGGCGGGCCAGGGCCTCGGCCAGCATCGAGAGTTCCACCATCGCTTCGACGGGGATCGCTTCGGTATACTCCACATAGCCCTGGCTGATCTGGAAAGCCTCCACATCCTGAATCCCGGCCTCGTCGATGACGCCATCCTCGGCAAAGGCGATCTTCGGGCTGCGCGCGATCATCGGCGGCTCCATCCCCGTGTACTTCTGCAGGATGGCGACGACTTCCGGCTTCTCCCAGCCGCCGTCGTTGAGGAAGCGCACGGCCTGGAGGTAGGCGACGATAAAGCGAATGCCCACTTCCCGGTTTTCCGGTTGGAGCAGGCGCTGGCCGAAAACCAGCCCGCCCGCGTCGCCGGTCTCCACTGCGTCAATGTTGTTGAGCAGGGGCACAGCCACCCCTTCGCCGATCATCCGCTGCACATTCAGAATCCCCGCCGCCGCGCCGTCCACCGCGCCGTTCTGCACAGCAGCCAGCATCTCGCCGCCAGGGATAGTGACCAGCTCCACGTCATCCACAGTCAATCCCGACTTTTCCAGCCCCTTGTGGAGCAGATATTCCAGACCGCTGCCCCGCAGGTTGATGGCAATTTTGCGCCCTTTCAGGTCCGCCACGCCTTTGACTTCCCCGCTGTCCACCAGGGCTTTGCTCACCACCAGGAAAGGCGCGGGTTCCGGGGAGACTGCGGGGTCGCTCGCGCCTGCCACCAGCCGGAAATCCAGTTTCTGGTTCATAGCGTTGAAGAAACCGGTGGTGACGACCATTGACGAAACATCCACCTTGCCGGTGCTAAGGGGGGCCAGCATCTCGTCCACATTGCGCACGTTTTGCAGCTCGACGGTCAACCCCTGCTCGGCGAAGTAGC